>CALRRW020000292.1:0-3234 GCA_943370695.1 Comamonas sp. lk
CCTTTTCGATATTGCTTGCGTTTACCACCAGCAAATACTCAAGGTTGGGGCGAATGCAATACACCAATAAATCGTCAACAATTCCGCCATCATCATTCGGCATACAACTGTACTGAACTTTGCCTTCAGTAAGCTTGGATGCATCATTAGAGGTAATTGATTGGATTAAATCCAGCGCTTTATCACCTGTAATAGCAAACTCTCCCATATGGCTCACGTCAAAAACACCCACCGAATTGCGAACGGCCATATGTTCCTGAATTAAGTTGTTATACAAAACAGGCATATTGTATCCTGCAAATTCAATCATTTTTGCGCCTAGCGAAACGTGAAGATCATTGAGTGCTACGTATTTCATTCTATTAAAATTTAGTGGGGCGAATATAGGGAATTAGATGGTTTGGTAATGAGGTACACCGAAATTTCAAGATGATAATTAATTGAATTGGCAGAAGGAATCGTGATAGTTATTGCGAGGCTGTCGGCAAAATAAAGGATTGAATAGTCTAAATATCTAATAACCAGTTGTAAACCGGTTTGAAAAACGGTGTGCTATGCGCCATGAACTGAGGTCTGTGGACTATGGGCTATTAACTCTCTTCCATGGACCATGAACTTTCCCCAAACTTCGCTATTTTCGCCACTTAATAAAGAATGAACTGATTTATGAATTTTGTTGAAGAAATGCGTTGGAGAAACATGCTCCAAGATATTATGCCGGGTACGGAAGAAACCATGAACAAAGAAATGTGCAGCGGGTATATTGGTTTTGATCCAACGGCCGATTCGATGCATGTGGGACATTTGATGCAGGTGATGACATTAATCCATTTTCAGCGCGCGGGGCATAAGCCTTTTGCTTTGGTTGGCGGTGCAACAGGAATGGTGGGTGATCCCAGTGGAAAAAGTGCCGAACGCAATTTGCTGGATGAAGCAACCTTGAATAAAAATGTAGCCGGCTTGCAACTGCAGCTGGAGAAGTTTTTAGATTTTACAGGTGCAAATGGTGCGGTAATGGTAAACAATTACGATTGGTTCAAAGACTTTTCGTTTTTGACATTTATACGTGATGTTGGAAAACATATTACGGTGAACTACATGATGGCCAAGGATAGCGTGAAAAAGCGCCTCGAAGGTGATACCGGAATGTCGTTTACGGAATTTACCTACCAGCTGGTGCAGGGTTATGATTTCTATTATTTATGGAAAAACCATGGTATCAAAATCCAAATGGGAGGAAGTGACCAGTGGGGCAATATTGTTACCGGAACAGAATTGATTCGCAGAAAAGACGGGGGAGAAGCTTTTGCTTTAACCACACAACTTATCAAGAAAAGTGATGGTACCAAATTTGGGAAAACGGAAAGCGGTGCCATTTGGTTAGATCCTAAAAAAACATCGCCTTATAAATTTTACCAGTTTTGGTTGAACGCAAGTGATGCTGATGTAAAAAGTTGGATTCGTATTTTTACCTTGTTGGATAAAACAGCAATCGAAGCATTGGAAGTTGAACATGACGCAGCACCGCATTTACGGATTTTGCAAAAGGCATTGGCAAAGGATATAACTACCCGTGTGCATGGAGAGGCTGCATACAATACCGCTGTTGACGCTTCAACCATTTTGTTTGGAGCAAGCACGGCCGATGCACTTAGTGCGTTGGATGAAGAAACTTTTTTAGATGTGTTTGAAGGTGTACCACAAAGTTCTGTTGCAAAATCGGAACTTGAAGCGGGTATCAATATTGTTGAATTGTTAAGCGACAAAACCCAGATTTTCCCATCACGTGGAGAAGCCCGCAAAATGATAGTGGGTGGGGGAACATCTATTAATAAGCAAAAAATAGACAATCCGGATTCATTGGTAGATACAAGTCATTTATTGAATGGCAAATATTTGCTCGCTCAAAAGGGTAAGAAAAATTACTACTTAATTATTGCACAGTGATGGACATAAAATTAGAAGCGCATTTAGATGCAAATGGCAAAAATGCAAGTCCGTTGTTGCCTGATCATATCAAAAATTATTTGATTGATATTGATGGAACCATTTGCGAAGATGTTCCGAATGAAGAGCCTGAGCGCATGCTAACCTGCGAAGAAATTCCGGGAGCCAAAGAATATGTGAACAAATGGTATGATGAGGGGCATATTATTACCTTTTTTACTTCACGCCTGGAGTCGCACCGTGAAAACACAGAGATTTGGCTGAAAAACCATGGATTCAAATACCATGGCATCATGTTTGGTAAACCACGTGGTGGCAATTACCATTGGATTGATGATAGAACCGTAAAGGCAACCAAATTCATGGGAACTTACGGAGAGTTTATCAAAGAAATGAGGGAGATTGAGGTGTTTCCGAAAGGAGAGTGATTGTTCTCTGTTCATTGTGGTATCTGTTAATTATGTAAAAGTAATTACAGCGTAGATACTTAGTACAAGACAAAAGCAATCGGAAAGCATATTAACACAATACCATACTCAACACAATAAACATAAAAAATGAGAACGATAGGACCAAAAGATAAACCACTTGCGGAGTTTCACAATTTGTTGCTTACGGCCATTGCGCCCAGGCCAATTTGTTTTGCGAGCACGATTGACAAAGAGGGAAATCCGAACTTGAGTCCGTTTAGTTTTTTTAACGTGTTTGGAAGTAACCCTACAACGTTGATTTTTTCGCCTGCCCGCAGGGTTAGGGATAATACCATCAAACATACATTGGAAAATGTATTGGCAACGGGTGAGGTGGTTATCAATGTGGTGAACTATGCAATGGTTCAACAGATGAGTTTGGCAAGTTGCGAGTACCCAAGGGGAACAAATGAATTTATCAAATCAGGATTTACACAATTGGAATCACAGGTGGTGAAACCATTCAGGGTAAAAGAATCGCCTGTGCAATTTGAATGCAAAGTGCGTGATGTTATTTATACAGGAGAAGAGGGGGGAGCCGGGAATTTAATTATTTGCGAAATGTTGCTGATGCATATTGCTGATGATGTGCTTACCGCAACAGGTGGAATTGACCAGGAAAAAATTGATTTGGTGGCCAGAGCGGGATATGATTATTATGTGAGGGTAAGCAAAGGATTGTTTGAGGTGCCTAAACCCAACCGTAATTTGGGAATGGGAGTAGACCAACTACCTGAATCCATTCGGTTGAGCAAAATACTAACAGGTAATGATTTGGGTATGCTGGCAAACGAGCAGGTACTTCCTGATGCCGATA
>CALRRW020000293.1:0-3228 GCA_943370695.1 Comamonas sp. lk
GGAAAAAGCCATTGCCGAAGCTTATGCTGCGGGTTGGTTGGGTAAAAACATCCAGGGTTCGGGTTACGATTTGGATTTATATGTTCAGCCAGGTGGCGGTGCCTATATCTGTGGTGAAGAAACTGCTTTGTTGGAATCGCTGGAAGGTAAACGTGGCAATCCACGTATTAAACCACCCTTTCCGGCTATAGCAGGTTTATATGGCTGCCCTACGGTGGTAAACAATGTAGAAACCATTGCTGCAGTTGTACCTATTGTAAACCAGGGTGGCGATGCATATGCTGCCATCGGTATTGGCAAATCAACAGGTACCAAACTCATTTCAGCATCGGGTCATATTAAAAAACCAGGTATCTACGAAATTGAGATGGGCATTACCGTTGAAGATTTTATTTACAGCGATGAATATTGCGGTGGTATTTTAAATGATAAAAAAATGAAGGCTGTGGTTGCCGGTGGTTCATCGGTTCCGATTTTGCCCACTGAATTGATTTTAAAAACTGCCGCTGGTGAGCCTCGTTTAATGAGTTACGAAAGTTTGTCCGATGGTGGATTTGCAACAGGAACCATGTTGGGTTCGGGTGGATTTATTGTGATGGACGAAACCGTAAGCATTCCCAAAAACCTTTGGAATTTCACCCGTTTTTACCACCACGAGAGCTGCGGACAATGCAGTCCGTGCCGTGAAGGAACAGGCTGGATGGAAAAGATTTTGCACAAAATTGTGGATGGTCACGGAACTTTGGAAGACATTGATTTATTGTGGGAGCTCCAACGTAAAATTGAAGGAAACACCATTTGCCCGCTAGGTGATGCAGCAGCATGGCCGGTAGCAAGTGCCATCCGTCATTTCCGTGCCGAGTTTGAAGACTATGTAAAGAATGGAGATAAAATAAAAGACGTGAAGTATTACTTCCATACCAAAAATATGGATCCGGCTGCAGCGTATAGCAGTTTGTAAAGAAATAGGAAAACGGTGATTTCGGCTTCGCTCAATCACCTTAACAGCGTAAAAACTAAAGCAACGGTGGTTGAGCGTAGTCGAAACCACTTGGCTAAAAAAATAAATATGGCAAAAGTAACCATAGATGGAATTACAATAGAAGTAGCAGATGGAACAACCATTCTGAATGCTGCTCGTGCAATTGGAAAAGAGGTTGCCCCTCCTACCATGTGTTATTACAGCAAACTGAAAACAAGCGGTGGTTATTGCCGCACGTGTTTGGTGGAGGTAAGCAAAGGTTCGGAAAAAGACCCGCGCCCGATGCCTAAGCTGGTAGCCAGTTGCCGCACCACAGTGATGGATGGCATGGAGGTAAAAAATACCACCAGCGAAAAAGTCATTGAAGCACGCAAAAGTGTGGTTGAGTTTTTATTGGCCAACCATCCGCTTGATTGCCCGATTTGTGATCAGGCAGGCGAATGCCATTTGCAAGATTTAAGCTACGAACATGGTTCATCCAAAACCCGTTACGAGTTTGAACGCAGAACATTTAACAAACTGGATATCGGAAACAAAATTCAGTTGCACATGACCCGTTGTATCCTTTGCTACCGTTGTGTGAAAACAGCTGAGCAAATTACCGATGGCCGTGTGCATGGTGTATTAAACCGTGGTGATGTGTCGGAGATTTCAACCTATATCGAACAGGCCATTGACAACGATTTTTCGGGTAATGTGATTGATGTATGTCCGGTGGGTGCGCTTACCGATAAAACCTTCCGATTTAAAAGCCGTGTGTGGTTTACCAAACCAATGGATGCACACCGCAATTGCGAGAACGAAAAATGCAGTGGAAAAGTGGTGCTTTGGTATAAAGGCGAAGATGTATTGCGTGTAACAGGCCGTAAAGACCAGTGGGGCGAAGTGGAAGAGTTTATTTGCAATACCTGCCGTTTTGATAAAAAACAAACCAGCGACTGGACCATTGAAGGGCCGCGTGTGATCGAAAACACTTCGGTTATTTCAGCAAACCATTATGCCCGCACATTGGTTCAGCCCAAAGAATTTAAGTTAAACGAAGTAAATCCAATTACAGAATAATGATAACGGCTATCCTCTTTAAAACCATCTTAATTGGCATTATTTTTTTAATAAGCCTGGGCGTTGCTGCCTACAGCACGTATGCCGAGCGTAAGGTTGCTGCGTTTATGCAGGATCGTATAGGCCCCGACAGAGCAGGACCTTTCGGTTTGTTGCAACCTATTGCCGATGGTGTGAAAATGTTTACCAAAGAAGAAATTATTCCCAATGCATCGGACAGAATACTGTTTATTTTAGGTCCTTGTATTTTTATGTTAACGGCCCTGATGATGAGTGCTGTTATTCCATGGGGGAAATCATTTGATATTGGCGGGTTGGAATTCAGCATGCAGGTGGCGGATATTAATATCGGTGTGTTGTATATCATGGCCATTGCCAGTATTGGTGTGTATGGTATCATGATTGGTGGCTGGGCTTCCAATAATAAATACTCATTGCTAGGCGCTATCCGTGCTGCTTCGCAAATGGTGAGTTACGAGTTAGCAATGGGAATGTCGATTGTTGCCATTATTCTGATGACAGGCTCATTAAGCTTACGCGAAATTGTAGACGGTCAATTGTATGGTCACTGGAATGTATTGTACCAACCTGTTGGATTCATTATCTTTTTGGTATGTGCATTTGCCGAAGCCAACCGTGCTCCTTTTGATTTAGCAGAATGTGAAACAGAATTAATTGGTGGTTACCACACTGAATTCAGTTCAATGAAACTGGGTTTATACTTATTTGCTGAGTACGTTGGCATGTTCATTTCATCAGCTGTAATCTCTTGCCTCTATTTTGGCGGATACCATTTCCCTGGACTGGATAGTTTGGATTTACCTCAAAATATTGCAGCCATGGTAAGTGTAGCGGTGTTATTTGCCAAAACATTCTTCTTCATTTTCTTCTTCATGTGGGTTCGCTGGACTGTTCCGCGTTTCCGCTACGATCAGTTGATGAAACTGGGATGGCAAATTTTGATTCCACTTTCAATTTTAAATATTCTGGCAACCGGTGCCTGGATCACATTTGTGAAATAAATAAATTAAGTAATAAAGTGGGTTAAGTACAATCCCAACCAACTAAAGAAACAAAACATGGAAGACAATAAAAAATTAACAGATATTATAGATAGCAAATTGTTATCGGAACGTAAGGTGTTTTTATGGGGACAGGTAGATGATGAGTCGGCCAAACATGTA
>CALRRW020000294.1:0-3226 GCA_943370695.1 Comamonas sp. lk
TCCAACTTAAGTAGGTGCTATCAATTGAAGGAGATACATAATCGGGATCATTAGCAGTTATTGAAAAACATGTTTGAACATCTGTACAAAAATCCCAGTTGTATTTTGGCGTGTAGGGATTAACTCCTTGGGTAGGATTGGTTGCAAATCGAGGTGGATTATTGGGTGGGCAATTAGCAAGTATTGTAGTTTGCACATCTCTACGGATTATACCGATAACAGTTGGTATGCCATTGATCATTTTCCATTGTTTGACTGCAATGGCTATAATTCCAATAAAATTGTCTCCTGATGAGTTGCCAGGCGTAAACATAATATCACCTGTTTCCGGATTGCAACTAATTCCTGCAGGGAAAGTTCCTGTTGCAGCGCCTGTCCATGGCATTGGTTTGTTGTATGACCAAGGTGGATCGTAGGTTACCGATACACCAAAGTTTTGCAATGCAGGTGCAAATTCAAATGAAAGAGAATCATGGTCGGGGTCAATAGCACCATTGTTAAATACATAATTTTCTCCTCCACACAATACATCTTGCGGATCATTGCTGAACTCGGGCGAACTGTTGCATGGGCTAAGAGCCAAACACCGATTGATAACGGCATCTACATATAATGTTTGAATGGCTGCTCCTGTTTCAATATTAGAATTGCGATAAGTATCAACCCATACAAATCGCACATTACAGCACGATGCCGGAATACCCGATGCAAGACCAATATTAGCGAATCCTTTGAATACATATCGTTCTACAGCCGGAGTATATGTTCCGGCTGTTACACATCCCATATTGGTACAGTCATTTTTGCTCAAAGGGCAATTCGTGTTTTGGTTAATATCTCTTACGCTTTCCAGGTTTAAGGTAATAGTTGAAAATGTTGAATTACTGTAAGTTGAGTCTACGCCCATCACTCTAATCGCTAGCGAACACGCGGAGCCGCAACCTCCTGTGCACACTGGGATTCCGTAACATTCGTGGTAAATAATCAATGTGACTTAGAAAACCCCGGGGGTGGAGGTGCATTTATAGGTAATTTCTCCACCATCAAGATGTCCTGCCTTGCTTTGATAACCAAGTACGATAAATGCTAAAGATAAAACGAGGGTTTTACAGAAAGAGCGCATGGTATATAGCTTCATAATAGGAAGGGATAAATCGTGAACAATAAATTGAACCTTAATAATGCAGGTAATGTATATGACTACTTATAAAGTGTAATCAAATATAGCAGCAACAAACCGAATGATGTGTTAATGTTTACTTAATCATTTTTAAAACGAATTCATGATACGCCTTAAAAAACACTCGTTACTTTTTAATTACCTGCCCGCGCCATTCACCAATTTTAAGCATATACATACCTTGTGGCAATGATTCCAAATTGAGTTGTTGCGACAGTTTAAGCTCCTGTTCAATCAGCAGTTTTCCCTGAATATCGTAAAGCTTAAGCGAATGCTCAGCAGGTAGTTTTTGCAAGGTAATATTCACTAACCCAGATGATGGGTTGGGATATACTTGCAATCCGAATGTTTTGGCAAGCTCTGATAAACCGTTCACCCCTATATTCACCATCAGGGTTGCGGTATCGCCACAAGTTGAATCGGAGTATACAACAACACCAATTCCTCCTACACCAATGCTATCCCAATTTACACTTACGCTTGCCGTGTTTTGTCCACTCAGGATTGTTCCTTTTTGGATACCCCAAGTGTAGTTTAAATCCGTTTGCGGAGTGATGGAATAACTTTCAGCGATGTTTTGAATAACCGTTGAGTTTCCGGTTATTGTTCCTGCAACAATTTGTGGTGGTGTTATGAGGGTTGTTGCCAGTGTAAGCATACATCCCATACTGTCTTTGATGGTTACACTATAGTTATTGCCCGCCAAATGGGTAAAGGTGTTTGTTATTCCAAAGCTGCCATTATCAAGTGCGTATACGAAAGGTGATTTCCCCTGTGATACACTTGCCGTAATCTGACCATCTTCTTTTTGAAAGCATGAAGGATGTTGCGGAATAAGTGTTGCAACTGTTTGCAGAGGTTGGTTAATGGTGATTTTTACTGAATCCAAACACGCAACATTATCCACTGTGTAAAAAGTATAATTCCCGGCAGCCAAATTGGTGAACACAGAATCCGAAGTAAGCACTCCATTTATTCCGTTGCGGTATTGATAAGGTTTTACGCCACCTGTTGTATGAACGGTTGCAGCGCCATCCGTTATACCAAAACAAGAAGCATCTGTTTTCTGACTTGTACTGAACAGCTTTGTTGGTTGTGTAATTGTTTTGGTAAACGTAATTGTACAGGCGTTTTTATCTTTTACGCTGATGGTATAGGTATTGGCCACTAAGTTCTCGTAAACACTATCGTTGTTATATGCTCCAATGGTTCCCAATCTGTATGTGTAAGGAGCATTCCCACCTTTTCCTTGTGTACGTATTTCTCCATTGTTTTTACCAAAACAAGTAGGATTTAAAACGGCAGTCAGGTGATACAATGAATCAGCCGGAGCAATGGTGCCGGTTGCGAATGCATAACAATTGTTATTATCCAATATATGTATTTTGTAAGTGGCAGGTGCCAGATTAGAATACGAGTTAAATCCATTAAATACAATACTATCCATACTGTATCGGTAGGGCGATGTTCCACCGATGGCATAGGTAGTCAAGTCTCCGTTAGCAAATCCTTTGCAGGTTTCCGGGATTGCCTTGGTTAAGGTATCGCGCAAGAGTGTGGGTTGCGTAATGATTAAACCTGCAACACCGATACTGCAATTGTTGCTGTCTTTTGCTTCCACTGCATATGTGCCAGGAGTAAGTCCCGTGAATAAATTTGATGACTGAAAAGTTCCTCCATTGATTCTGTATTGAAATGGCATCAATGTGTCTAACATATTTAAGGTAATGCTTCCATTGTTGAGTCCGTTACAGGTTACATTTTTCACTACCGTGTTTTTTGAACCTTTGTTTACCCGGACATATACTGAATCATACGCTCTGCAACCCGATGAATCGCGCACCTGGATGGTGTATGTTTTAGAAGCTGTTGGTGTTACATTAAAACTAGCAGTCGTAAAAGCAGGTGCGTTTAATGCGTTTAGCGCAGAATCTTTAATGTTGTTGAACCATCGGTAGCTGTAAGGCGATTTACCATATTTAGTTATTGCGGTTAGTGCAAGGGTGTTTCCATTGCACACAAACGTATCATTCATTGCAATCGCCT
>CALRRW020000295.1:0-3224 GCA_943370695.1 Comamonas sp. lk
CTCATTTTGTGTAAGTTCAGTTACCTGAACTTTGGTGAGCGAGAAAAAAGCATTTTCGGAACCCGAAATAATAGCAGAACAGCCAACCAGGGCTAAAGCAATCACTCCACAAATAGATACGGTGATAACAGATGACGAATCAAGTGAGTTGATAATAGATAACACTGTAAAAAGTGTTTGGGACGGAGGTTCTCCGGTAATTGATTCCAAAATAGTTTATTTAAGTTATAAAATCAAAATGGGAGGTCGTCTCCCAAATTGGGTAAATTATTGTCCGGTGGAGCGATGTTTTTATGCTCAGGCTCTTCCGTTTCGGGACTTTTGCTTCCAAGTAGGTTCATGCTGGTTACTCTGATTTTTTTACCGCTATGTTCCTGTCCGCTCTTGTCCGTCCAGCTCTCCGATTTTATCTTGCCCTCCACATAAAGCAACATTCCTTTTTTTAAATACTTCTCTGCAATTTTAGCCAGAGTATCCCACATTTCAATATTATGCCATTCGGTTTCCACTTTTCGTTCACCAATTTTATTGGTGAATGTTTCATTGGTCGCCAATGTAAAGGTCGCTACCACACGCTCGGTGTCCAGGTATCGTACTAAAGGATCTTTACCCAAATGGCCTATTAATATTACTTTATTTACCGACATGCTAACTGAGCTTCGTTTCCAATTTCGTTACGTTAATGATTGATAATGCTGCAGGAATTTATCAAATAACCGGTGAACCGGATAGGTTGACAATTCACTTATTGAGGGTGCAATGTAAGCCGAATCATTTAATTTGACCTTATCAGGCGTTTCGATAATCCAAAAATCGGCAAAAATAGTTTGGTGTGTCAGCTGGTGTTTTGTTGAGTATGCTTTGTGAATACTTACTTTTTTGCCAAATGTAAACAGGTTTTTAAAATCAGTATGCTGCATGATTTCGTCACCTGCCATTCCTGCTGTTGTTTCAATAAAGGGCGGTTCAAACAGGTTGTGCCAGATGCGTTCCGTGGAGCGTTGTTTGATATAGGTTTTACCGTTGTGGTCAATAAAGAAAAAATGTAAAAACCGTTCTTTCGGTTTTTGCTTTTTAATTTTTACCGGGAGTTGAGCAATTGTACCCGCTGTGTATGCCTGGCACTGCAATCTGATATCGCATTCATTGCATTTTGGTGCTGTTGGCTTGCAAATCATCGCCCCCAGTTCCATGATAGCCTGATTATACAAGCCCGCATTTTGGGTATCCATAATATCCTGGGCAAGTGCGGCAAATGTTTTTTTGCCCTCGCTGCCGTTGATGGCCTCATGAATATTAAATACCCGCGACAATACCCTGTATACATTTCCATCCACAACGGCTTTGGGTTCATTGTAGGCGAACGAGGCAATGGCAGCAGCAGTGTAAGGACCAATTCCTTTTAGTTCAATTAAAGCATCATACGTATCGGGGAATATGGCATTGTGTTCTGTTGTGATGATGCGGGCCGTTGTCAGCATGTTTTTGGCCCGGTTGTAATATCCCAGTCCTTGCCATAACTTCATTACCTGGTCATCTTTTGCATTAGCCAAATCTTTTATGGTAGGGAATGTTTCCACAAATTTAAGATAGTAGGGCAACCCCTGTTCAACCCTTGTTTGTTGTAAGATAACCTCTGAAAGCCATATGAAATAAGGATTTTTAGTGTTTCTCCAGGGTAAATCTCGTTTGTGTTTTTGATACCATTTAAGGATTGGAAGTGCGGCTGTCATCTGATGACAAAAGTAATTGAAAAGTTTTTTTTTCAATCTGTTATATTATTTGTGTTGAAATACATACATTTGCCACCCCATTCAAAAAATGGGATTGGGTTAACAATTACTTGATACTTAAATCTTAACATATAAATATCCATACAAAATGACAAAAGCAGAAATTATTGCAGAAATCTCAGCAAAAACAGGAGTAGAAAAAGCACACGTTCAAGAGTCGGTTGAGTCTTTCTTTAAAGTAGTAAGAAATGCAATGGTAGACGGTAAAAATGTATACTTCCGTGGTTTCGGTAGTTTCGTTATCAAAAAAAGAGCTAAGAAAATTGCCCGTAACATTTCTAAAAATACAGCAATGGTTATTGATGAGCATTATATTCCTAGCTTTAAACCAGCAAAAACCTTTGTTGATAAAGTAAAGAAAAGCGATAAAGTAAAATCGAAAGTAGCTAAACAAACTGCTTAATTCAGATGTCGTTTAACCGTAATCAAATCGTTCTTTTTGTTGTTGTTATTGGTGTTGTAGCCGCTTTGTTTGTAAAAGGATACAAAACAGCCAATAGTTCGGTAAATGCAACTTCAACTGTTTCTTCCAATGTGTTTGATATTGATTCATACATCGAGGCTGAAAAGAAGGAGCTGAGCCAACCACTTCAAGACAGGGTAACAGCGCTTGAAAAGGATACAAAAACTGAAACAGGGTTACAAAATTTAATCGTTCTTTGGGATTCATTGGATAACCAACTCATTTCGGCAACTTACATGGAGTCATACGCCACCATGGAGCCAACGGAAAAAAATTGGTTTGCCACTGGCAGCAAATATTATACATTTGCCAGCCTCAGTAATGATAGTATCATGATTGCAGCATCTGCTTCAAAAGCCAAATCAGCTTTTGAAAAGGTGATAAAGATGAATCCAAATAATTTGGAAGCACAAACTGCAATGGCAGCTATTATCGTGCAGATTGACCAGGATGTGATGAAGGGTGTAGGTATCTTAAAGGATGTTGTGGCTAAGGATAGCAACAATATTCAAGCAATATTTACACTGGGAATGTTATCCATTCAATCCGGTCAGTTCGAAAAAGCTGAGGAACGTTTTGTGAAATTAACTACATTGCAGCCCTTTAATCCGGAATATTACTTTTACCTGGGTGAGGTTTACGCAAAAAGCGGTGATACTCAAAAAGCGATTAAAACATACGAAACATGCAAGACATTGTTGAAAGACGATGCAGCAAAAAAAGAAATAGAAACCTTAATTATTAAACTTAAAAATATTTAAAACTATGCCAAGCGGAAAAAAAAGAAAACGTCATAAGATTGCAACGCACAAACGTAAAAAACGTCTACGTAAGAATCGTCACAAGAAAAAATAATTCTTAATTATTCAAATAGTTAAAACCAGTAATACCGCACTGTAATCTTACTTTGCGGTATTGCTGTATTTAATTGTATCGAATTGTGAGCAGCGAATTAGTTGTCAATAGCC
>CALRRW020000296.1:0-3222 GCA_943370695.1 Comamonas sp. lk
AAAACTAACCTTAGTACTAAGACAACTATTGAGCAATAAAACGGGCAGCAGCTCATGATATGCTGAAAAAATTCCCCAGTTGCCGTTTCGGAATTTTAAACAGATGCCATGATGGTTTCTATTTTACCTGTTTTTTCAAAATGGCACCATTGGTGTTTCTCATCACACAACTTAAACATAACAATCATATGAAAATTTACACCCTTTTAATGGCTGCAGGATTGCTTGCGGCTTGTAACAATAGCCCTAAATCGTCAACAGACCCGAAGGCTGCAGAAAAACAAAACGAACAAAAGCTCAACACCAATCAGGCTGAAAAGGATGCTGAATTTTTGGTTAAGGTAGCCGATGGCAATATGCTGGAAATTGAAATGGGCAAACTTGCTTCCACTCATGGAAAGTCAGCTGCCGTTATCAATTTCGGTAACATGATGGTGGAGCATCATGGTAAAATGCTTGCTGTGTTTAACAAGCTTGTTGATTTAAGAACAAGGTGGTTACCAGTATATAAGGTGCCGTTTCTTAAGTCAAGGGTTCCTTTTATCTCTAAGGTATTGTTAAGTGTAACACTTCCTGCAGAAGCCCGGTCAATAACAAGTGAATTTACGATATTGGTTACCCCCGGAATGCTTTGATCCATCTTAAGTGAACCCCAGTCACCGCTACCGCCAATGGTAAGAGATGACAACGCATTGCCTTTGATGGCGCCACCTCCCGAAACGTTGCCCCTTATATTGATATTGCGTTCATTGAGGTTTAACTTAGATAGCGTGTCAATATAAATACTATCGGTAAATACGATATCATTCAACAGCAGCAAATCTCCCGTTTGGTTTACGAACAATTTATTGGAAAAACTATCCCGTGCATTTAAAGACTTCGCTCCATTGCCATAAAACAGGATTTTACCACCACCTCTTAATATTCCTTGGTTGGTAAAAGTGTCCGAAACATAAAGGCTTCCGCTGTTTTGCAAAACGGCATTGCTTTTATTCTCAATACCTCCCGTAACATAAATCGAGGCATTGCCCAAAATAAAGATGGACCCATTCTCATTTACGATACTCTGTGCCCGAATACTGCAAAAAGTAGCCAGAACGGCAAAAACAACTATCGTTATTCGTCTAATCAAGATCGTATGCATGTTGTGTGTGCCTCAACTTAAATAGTTTTGACCCATCAACATTCGCTCAAATAAAGACCGGACAACCTGACGACAATCAGTTATCCAATTGATGTTCATTAGGTGCTCATCAACTACCATTGCCCCCCCCGAAAAAGGAGAGGCATTTTCCTGCAGAATGAGAAATGGCTAAGTATAATCAGGGATGTTTTAACCCACGGCAAATGCATTTATTCCATTTTTTAAATAAAATACCGGTTCAAATGAGGGTGAATTGACCAACTTATTGGAAATATTGGCCCAATTCATATGATTCAAACCTTAATTTAAACCGGATTACGTTTAAATAGGCCATATTTAAGCATTAACACCAAAGCCAAATAACCGGCAATCTGTAATACTTTTTGTATCCGCAAGTTATTTGCCTATGTTTGTACATCGTACCAAATGGCATAGCCAATTATACTTTTATATGAGAGACGCAGGAATGTACACGCAACTTTGGAAAAAATACCTCCCGGTAATTAGGTTGTTGCTTAAGAAAACAGGAGATACCAATCAAAAACTTCAACTTTACAAGCACGAATTTGAAGCAACAGGAGCGCGTAACAAACTTGGTTACATCTTTACATTGGAAATGGTTAACGGTAAACCCATTAACAAAAGCAACAAAACGGCCGTATCAAACGATCTTTGTATTTTGATGAGTGAAAACGAAGCAATTGCTACGTGGATGAAAGAACAGCAAATCAAAATTAGCGTAAACCGTGCTTGCGAAATGACCCTTTCTGCACTTCCAAAGGAAGAAACGATTGCAGAAACAGCCCCTGCTGAAGAAGTAGAAGCTTAGTTATTTTATTCCCCCCTTCCTGATGATACTCCCTACCACTTTCACTTGCGTGATAGCGTGTGTCCATATTTTGTGCCGTTACTAATTGTAAATCCATTATCTTCACAAATGTGTTTAATCAAATCACTATCAATATTTACACATTATGAAAACAACAATTTGGCTCACTACTTTTGCCGCAATGTCGAGCATTTTTGCATCGGCACAATCGGCAACCAAACCGGCACAAGTAAAGCAATGGCACGGTAACCGAGGTGTCTCAAAAGCCGCCACAGCAAAACCATTACCACAAACAACAACACAATTTTCTTGGGATGAAAATGTAATGAGTTGGGATTCGTACCCCGACACTATTTACCGCACTTACAATTCGGGAGGAAATATCCTTACCGAAAATACCGCTTATTACGACAGCAGTTTTTCTTATTCGTCAAACAGGTCATTTGTATACAATGCTATGGGTAAAGAAATTGCTTCTTACCAGGTATTTTGGAATGGAATGACAATGACATGGGATACTGCTTCCAAATCTGTAACCACTTACGACAATAACGGTGCCGGATCAGAGTATATCTATTACAGTAAAGATATGGGCGGAACAGGTGACTGGATTATTAACTATGCCTATAAAAACATCCCTACATACGATGCCAACAATAGACTTACCGAAGATATTAACCAAGAATGGGTTGACTATTTAAATGCATACCGCAATTCGGATAAAAGTGTATACACCTATAATGGTGCAAATCAAATTTCGGGATTAAATGGATATAACTGGGATACCGTTACAAATACATTTGTTCTTTCTTTCCTTATTAAAGATGTTGTGTGGCATGCTTGGATGCCTAATGATATTGAGAATTCTGCTATCACAAGTTACACCATGCAGGAATGGGATGGTACAGCTTTTATAGATGCTGAACGCTCACTAAACACATACGACTCCCATGATAACCAAACTGAAGAAAAAAACGAAACATGGAGCGGTACTGAATGGGAAGCAGATTACTGGAATCAATACACACTTACCTATTCAGTTAATGATGAACTAACCCAAAGAATAACCAAAGAATGGGATGATACCGAAGCCGAATTTTTAAACACTCAAAAAGAAGTGTATACTGATTTTTATGTTCCCACTACTGTTGGTTTAAATAAAATAAGCAACCTGCAAGCATTCAGCGTGTATCCAAACCCGATAAATGGAAATGGAAACCTGACTATTCAGTTTACCAATGCAACTGAG
>CALRRW020000297.1:0-3216 GCA_943370695.1 Comamonas sp. lk
TTACGCCAATTATTGCCGGAAATAAAAGGATGAATAAGGTCTTCCCGTTTCATAAAAACACGGATATTGTGTTGTTTAAAAACAGGCAGGTGGAGCTCCTGAACAGGTGGTTCAAAGGTTAATTCAAGCATGCTCAATTTTATTACGCGAGAACAAATTTGCCGAACACAATACACCTATCATCAGCAATGGATATATAGGAACACGGTAACGTGAAACCCCAACAGGTCCGGTAGCTAAGGCAATGTAAAAAACAAAAATAAGTAATAACGAAACTTCGGGACGAATGGAAAAAGAACGGCTTGCTTTTATTAAAAAACCAATCAAAAAACAGACAACCAATCCATTCCAGCAAAAATTTAACAGCAATAACAGCAGCACAAACACGGGTGCCTGTTTTATGTATTCAATCACTGCAGACAGTCCTTTGGTTTGCATTTCGTACATCAAACCAAGGGTTTCTTTTTGTTCGATATTGAAAAAATGGTACATATCAAACCTGCCGGGATCAAGGAAAAATGCAGCAACTCCTTTAATGTATAATGTAGCAAATGCTTTAGGATGCTCAACAATTATTTCTGTGGCTTTTGCATCCATCAGTTTTAATCGGTCGCCATAATTTTCGCATGCATTTGCCTGTTGCATTACAGTTGCAATTACACTATCGGCATGGCGCTCTCCTTTGGCATTTACAAGGGTGTAACGTGCATTGTACTTAAGCTGATTGATGCTTTTAATGCTGCTGTAATGATAATACCCGGTGGCATGTTCGTTTTGTTTGCAGATGCCATGAAAAACAAAGGCAACAACTATAAGAGGTGCCAACAGGAGCCACTTTTGGTTGTATTTAAAAACACTCCAAGCCATCAATCCCAATACCAAAAATGGTAAAAACAAAGAAATCGGTTTAGTGAGCAAACACAGTGATAACACAACCGAAATGATGCTGCTTTGTTTCCGGTTTGGTTGTTCCATAAAAGCACTCACTGCAAAAAACAAACACAGCAGCAACGTTTGAAACAAAATCTCTGTCATCACAAAATTGGCGTGAATCATTTGTGCAGGGTAAAACAATACACAAGCAATCATTGCTATATTAAGCTGTTTACTTGGGCCCGTCTTTTTTGCCACAAATTGATATAACAACCAACAATTTAAAATGCTCAAGCTATTTTGAACCAATAAAACCAGGTAAATGCTCTCCGAAAACCATCCTAAGCAGATGGTAAACCAAGAATATAGTGGGGGACGAATGGAAAAGTAATCAACCATTAAAGGGGCATTCCAGTCTTCGGCATACCAGGTTCCATAGGCCTTCAGATTGTCGGCCTGCATTAAGTAACCATAAGAATCAACAAGGTAAATTCCTTTGAAATAACATGCTGCTGCAAAATAAACAGCATGAATGGTGATTAGCAAAAAGAGGATGCGATATGAAGGCAAAAGCTTCATGGAGTTACCTGATTCGGAGTTTAGCGCCAACAGGAATATTGTTATCCAGAATATTGTTTAACCTACGTATTTGTTCCGGTGTTACACCATATTTTCTGCTGAGCGAGTACAATGTTTCTTTCTCTTTAACCAAATGGTAAACAGGTTCATCGGGATTATCATTTGCAATTTCCTCTTTGGCTTTTTCACCGTTGAGCGGAACTACAATCAATTCCTCGCCCACTCTGATTGTATCCGCTTCGAGTTCATTGAGTGCTTTTAATTCATTCACCGTGGTATTGTATAATTTGGAAATGGAATACAATGTTTCTCCTTGTTTCACTTCATGGTAACCCGGCACTACTGCTTCTTCATTGGGCTTGATAGCAGGCTGGTTTGGGTTAATAATTAAACGCATACCCACTTTAATGTCATTACCGGGCAGGTTGTTCAACGCTTTAATTCCGTCTACCTGAACATTGTATTTTTTAGCAATGGCAAACAATGTTTCTCCTGCCTGCACCACATGAAAAAATGCCAAATCTTCTTTCACACCCTGCGCGGTTAAATCGTACTTGTTTTCGGGCAAGGTAAGTGCCGAAGGTGTCTCAACATTCTTTTTCGGGTCGTCATAAATTCTATTGTCGATTACAGTATCCACGCGCATTGCGGGCATTGGTACTTCACGCAATTTTATAGGCTCCTTGCGTTTGCTTCGCAAATACACTTCTTCTCCTGCTGCAGGTTCCTGCCCTTCCTTCATCAAATTATATTTGAGTAATCGCGACACTTTTACAGCATACCGCTGCGAAATCATATGCATTGTTTCAATACCATTTGCACTGTGTGTTTCAACCGCGCCTTTGTAATTTTTGGGTTTTAAATACAACGTATCTCCTGCACGTATCAAATCGGTTTTGTATAAATCATTGTACTTGTAAATCTGCCACACACGCATATCGTAAGCAGAGGCAATTGTAGCATAACTTTCGCCATCCTTTACCACTGTGGCAGGAATATTATTGATGACAATATTTTTTTGCTCAGCTACAACTTCCTTTTTTTCGGCAGCAATTTCTTTGACTTCGGTGGCTGTTGGTTTTTCCTGATCAAACCGTTGCAAGTTGTTTTTTTCGATTGTTGCTATCAATATTTCTCCATATTTGGGATTGGTAGCATAACCGGCTTTGCGTAAACCCATTGCCCAGCTTTTATAATCAGTAGGTTCAAGGTCGAACAAAAACGCATAGCGCTGACCTTTCATCAGGAACTCTGAGTGATCCTTATACGAATCCAAAGGTGTTGGGTATTTGCGAAAACATTCCTGCGGAGCATCATCGTCTTCCTTCAATGTTTCGCCTGTCCAATCGGCTTTGCACTTTATACCAAAATGATTGTTGGCCTGCAATGCCAAACGGCTATTGCCATTCCCCGATTCGAGCAACCCTTGTGCAAGGGTAATACTTGCCGGAATGCGGCTGCGGTACATTTCTTCAACGGCAATGGCCGAGTACTTGTCGACATATTGCTCCACTGTCATTTTAAACGGGAACTCGGTTGTGGGAACAGGTTGTGCCAGTGCCGCTAAACCACACATCATTCCGCAAAAAACAAATAAGAAAACTTTAAGAGTACTATTCATGTTTACGAAAGTAAGGTTGCCAACAGGCTAAACCTCATTTTACCATAATGGATTTTACACAGGTGTATACTTAAAAGTTCATAGTTGACAGTCCTTGGTCCACAGTTGTTCAAGGCATCCAGCATTCAAGGTTTTAAGCCCAT
>CALRRW020000298.1:0-3214 GCA_943370695.1 Comamonas sp. lk
CTCAGAATTATACAATTGTTAACAATGTGATTGAAGCAACTCAGTTTCCTATTTATGTTAGAGGTAGAGAAACAGTGGCTGGCCAGCAGGATTTGAATCTTGTGGTAAGAAATAATATTTTGGGTGGAACAATTCAACCTGTAACAGGAGAGGCTTTGCCAACAACATATATTGGTGGAGTAGCTAATGCTGCGGGTATTACAGTGATTGCGCAAAAGAATGCAATTATCGAAGGAAATATTGTAAGAAATAATTTACCCTCTCAAGCCAACTTTAGGGGGATAACGCTTATTAGTGCATCTTCTCAAACTGCTTTGAACGAAAATGTAACAGTTAACGCCAATAAAATATACAATTTACGTGCATCAACTGCCGGTAATGGTGTTTATGGTATCAGAATAGCGATGGGTCTTCACGTTTTACCTTTAGCTATTAATGTTACAAACAATACAATTGCGAAATTGATTACAGTTGGTGGAGGAACCGCAATTGGTACCTTATCTTATCCTGTAGGTATTGCTATTGAGGATAATTCAACCAATGCAGGGATTAACATTTATCAAAACTCCGTTCACTTATACGGAGATACAATGAGTGCAGGATCTTATTCTGCGTGTTTATATACAGCTTCAACCACTACAGGTGGTGTGCGTGTAGCAAACAATATTTTTGTAAACCGTCAAGGGCGTTCAATGTTTGCAACAGGTGCAACACCAACTGCCTATATCTATATTGTTAATTCAACGATAAAGCCATTTCAAAGCATCCGAAACAACTCGTATTATACAAATAAGATGACAGGTGCGTTTTCTTTTATAGGTTATCTTAGAAAAGCTCACGCATCAATTGACAATTGGAAAACAGTAGCATTAGATACTGGTAGTATTAATAGCCTACCTCCTTTTGTTGGAGTAGATGACACTACCTTAACAATAGCAAATGGTTCTGCAACTAAATTGGGAACCTTGGGAATTCCACTTTCTGTAAGCACAGATATGAATGGAGCAACTAGATCTACAGTTTCTCCTTCAGTTGGTGCATATGAATTTTCAGGAAATGCAGTAAATGCTAGTTATCCTTTGGCCGGTGGATTGACTTATCCTATAAACGGAACCTCAAACTTACCAGTTGGTGTTAATGGAGCCGGTTCATTTGCCACATTAGCGGAAGCAGTTGGCTATTTAAATACATTTGGTGTAACAGGTTCTGGAAATGTTACATTAGAATTTTCGGCCGGGTACTTAGGCGAAACAGCATTAATTCCGGCAATTACCTTATACAGTGGAGCTGACTCTACAAGAACTTTAGTTATCAGAGCTTCAGCCGGTAATTCGTATACGGTATCTGCTCCGGCTATTTCTATCATTAATAATCAATACGCTGTATTAAGTATGATAGGTGCCAAGTTTATTACTATTGACGGGCAGTCGGTTGTAGGACAAAGGAATTTAACATTTAGTTTACCTGCGACCCTTGTATCGAATAACCTAAAAGTAATTGCAATTGCTTCAGGAGATACTGCTTCTACGTCATTTATTACGATAAAAAACTGTAATATTATTGGTTCGTCAACAACTGCTGCTATTAACACGGCTTTTGGTATTTACCAAGGACATTACAATCCGAGTGCGGCATTTCAGAGTTCGCTTATCGGTAGAAATAATAATATAACAATCACAAATAATTATGTTCAAGCTGTTCGCTCGGGTATATACCTGAGAGGTGCAAATCTTCAAAATGCACAAAACAGGAATATTTTAATCAACAGAAATATTGTGGGTGGAGATATTAAGCGTGGACAAGGTTTACCAATAACTTATGTTGGTGGAGCAGCAGATCAAGCCGGTATTTACCTTAAAGCTATAGCCAATGCATTGGTGGATTCTAATATTGTAAGAAACTCAGATTCGCTTACTGCGAATTCTGGATTCAGAGGTATTGATTTGGATCTTGGTGCCGAAACGAATGCGGTTGATAGTTTTGTTACACTTTCAAGAAATACAATTTATAACCTCACAAGTGCTGGAGCATACTCAACAGGTATCAGGGTGAGTTTAGGTTCTCAGACTTCAAGACGTATTACCATTGTAAACAATAGTATCGCCAAAATTATGGGTGTTGGTACTGCCTCAACAGCAAGTGCAAGTAACCCAGCAGGGATTATGGTAGATGGAACTGGTAATGTAAGTGATTTGAACATGGACATTTACAATAACACTATTCAAATGAATGGCAATAGAATGACAGCATCAAATGCTTCTTATGCTTTATATTTTGGAGCTTCTATACAAGGTGGTGTTAGGGTTCAGGGTAATTTGTTATCAAATAAACTTGGAAGAACAAGTGCTTTAAATGGTTTTGCCTTCGCTTTGTTTACCAATACTGCAATTACTGCAAGTCCTTTCAGACTGGCTACAGGAGGCTTTATTAATAGTAACTCTTATGGCACTGATGCAAACAATACTAATAAAGCTATTATAGGTACAAGTTCAACAAATTACACTTTGGTTGCTCAATGGCAAGCAGCCATGGTGCAGGATAATTCTTCATATAGTTTCGTTCCGGTATTCTCAAATGATTCGATGCCATTCCTTGATCCGGTATATGCCGGCCCATTGTATAATGGAAGTTTAACTGTACCTAGCGTTAATACCGATATAGCTGGAAATCCAAGAGGAGGTGTAAGTACATGTATGGGTGCATTGCAGTTTACCATTAACTTCTTACCTCTTTCAGGGAACTCTACATATTTTATCAATGGAGTGAATAATTATCCAGTTGTGGGTGGTACTCCTCCTTATTCATTTGCTACAGTTAATAATGCTATCAAGTATATCAATGCTAACGGGGTTGATAATATTTCACCTACACCTCAGCCAATTACTTTGGTAATTGATGCAGGCTATGTTGGAGAGGGAGATACCTTGATCGCACCATTGGTAGCGTATCCAAGAATGAATGCTTCTCGTATTATAACATTAACAAACGCTTCAGGAAGAAACGATACCATTACTACAGGTATTAATGCCGCTTATGCTGCAAATGGTAGTTTATTCAGGTTCTTCGGAGGTTCTTATTTTGTAATTGATGGAACCAGTGGTGGAACATCAACAGGCAGAAATCTTACCTTGATGTTACCTGTAAGTGCAACTGCAAATGTGGCAGCGAGTAATTTAAAGGTAATTGACTTCACTCCTGGAGAGAAAGTTGTTAC
>CALRRW020000299.1:0-3214 GCA_943370695.1 Comamonas sp. lk
ATGCGTTTTCCTGCCACTCGTTAAAAACCATATACCAACTTTCGTTTTCTTTTTGTATTTATGTATTCCGTATCCGAAAAACCACTGGTATTTTGGATAAACACAGGCATATAATGAAGATGCCCGTGACGGATAAAACAACATCCATATGCAACAACATTCATTAAGCCACGGGCCTGAACCTACTTCATTGCATTATTTTTTGCGCAATGCTGCAAACAATATCAAAACCCCGCAAAGCACTTTTTTGCTCGAGAAAATAAAAAACGAATATCATCCTATTTCTTACCAGCAAGTATTTGATCAACTCAATGCCATTTCAGCATTTTTGTTGAGCAAGGGTTTCAAAAAAGGTGATAAAGCAGCACTCATTATTGAAAACTGTCCTGAGTATATTGCCTTCGACCAGGGATTGATGCAGCTCGGGATGATAAACGTTTCGATATACCCAAGCCTCTCAGAAAGTGAAGTAGAATATATTTTAAACGATTCGGAAGCTGTTATTATATTAGTGGGCACACCTTTTTTGCTCAAAAAAATAAATAAGATCCGTGCCAATTGTCCGCACTTAAAATACGTCATCACTTCATTCGAAGACAAAAAAAGTGTCGATTCACATACCTACGAACAAATGATTAGCGAAGGAACAGCATTGTATCCTTCCCTTCAAAACGACATTGAGAAACAGCTTGAGTCCATTACCAAAGACGACTTATCGTGTTTGTTGTATACCTCGGGCACAACTGCAAAACCTAAAGGAGCCATGCTTTCACATGGGAATTTTATGAGCAATGTGGTGATGGCAATTGATTTAATGCCCATTGTTACCAAAGAGTATCGCTTTCTTTCTTTCCTGCCTTTGTGCCACGTTTATGAACGCACCGCCACTTATTATTTAAGTACCTATGTTGGCAGCGAAATTGCTTTTGCGCAAAGCCTTGAAGCGCTTAGCAGCAATATCATGGAAGTAAAGCCAACTGCTATTCTCACAGTGCCGCGTTTACTGGAGCGGATTGAAGAGCGCGTTCGCAAAACCACCGCTTCTGCTGGTGGTATCAAACTGAAGATATTTAACTGGGCGCTGCGTGTTGGCGAAAAACGGAGACATAATAAAGAACAAAAAAAGGCCAACAGCTTGTGGTTGCGTTTGCAAATACCCGTTGCCGAAAAATTGGTTTTTTCGAAAGTAAAAGAGAAACTGGGTGGCAATATGGGTATTATGATTTCTGGTGGTGGAGCTTTACCCCAGCACGTAGGTGAGTTTTTTGGCAATATTGGTGTATTGGTTTGCGAAGGTTATGGTTTAACCGAAACATCACCATTGGTTTGTGTGAATGAATACGAACGACAAATTTATGGCACCGTGGGCCGCGTGGGAAAAGGATGTTCGGTTGCTATCCAAAACCCTGACACCAAAGAGATTTATACAGTGCAAACATACGACTCCTTTAAACCTGATTTTGAATCGGTGGAAGGTGAGATTTTGGTGAAAGGACCAAACGTAATGAAGGGGTACTACAATCACCCTGATTTAACTGCTGAAGCGATTGATTCGGAAGGTTGGTTGCATACCGGAGATGTTGGTAAATTTCACAAAGGTTACCTGAAGATTACGGACAGGATTAAAAACATTATTGTAAATTCATTTGGTAAAAATGTATACCCTACTCCTATTGAAAATGCTTACTTAAAATCGCCCAAAATTGAACAAATATTCTTGATTGGCGACAACCAGGAATACCTCACGGCCATTGTTGTTCCATCCCGTGAAGAGATGAAAGAAGTGTTTAAATCCACTGAAAATTATTTTGCCGAAGCCGATAACTTTATCCAGGATGCAAATGTGAAAGAGTGGATTCATACCGATATGAAAGAGTTGGAAAAGGAACTGGGAAAATTTGAACGGGTGAAAGAATTTATTATTAAGCGCAGACCATTCACCTTGGAAGATGGAGAGATGACACCTACACAAAAAATTAAGCGCAAAATAGTGGAACAAAAATATGCAGATGCCATCAAACACATGTATGTAAACATTGTTGATTAACGGAAACATGAAACAACTTTGCTGTTTATGTTGCTATTTGATTGTGGGGTTTTCCGGCTTTGGTCAGAAAATTAAAGAGGACCAGTTTCTTGTTTCAAAGGGACTTCTCTCCTTCCAGTCAGGTGTGGCTATTCCGGTGTCTGATTTTGCCAGTAAAGACTTAACACTAGCTGCCGGTTATGCCTTACCGGGTTATAATATTAAAATTGGTTTAAGTTATGATATATTGCCTTTACTGGGCATTTGCCTGCAATACCAATACACCCAAAACCCTTTTGACGAAGCCAGTTTATTAGCCGATTATAAAGCAGCCGATAAGAGCATACAATTCAACTCCTTTAAAAGCGACCCCTGGAAACTGCAAGGAATGATGCTTGGGTTTTATGTGCCGTTCAAGAGCAATCGGTTGAGCACGGATATCAGATTCCTGGGCGGTGTATTTTCGGGAGTACTTCCCGAGAATACCATCAATTACAGTTCTGTTAATACCAACAATAACTTTAATCTAGTGCAACAGGAGTCGTTTGCTACCAACTTTTGTTTTCAGGCAGGTGTATTGGTAAGATATCAGCTTTATAAAAACCTCATGTTTGTTGGCTCTGCTGACTTTAATTACACCGAAATCAAATATGAGAATTTAACTGCAACAGAAACCATCCGAAATATTAGCATATCACTCAATCCGTACACGCAATATTATCATATTCTCAACCTGTCGGCAGGTTTGGGAATTCAATTCGATTAGTTATTGCAAACCGTATTCGCTTAGCAAATAAAGTAATGATGAAATTGCAGCGGCACCCAACTCGAGCTCGCGTTTATTAACCTTATCAAACGTATCAATTGCGGTATGATGGTAATCAAAATAACGTTGCGAATCGGGAATGTATCCAATTAACACCGTTCCATTTTCAGCCATTGGTTCAATGTCTGTTCCGCCATGTCCCTGTTTAATAAAATCAATACTATATGGCTTAAATAATTGAAGCCATGGCTGCATGTAATTGATTGCATCTTTATTGTTTTCAATGCCAAAACCGCGGGGCGTAAATCCTCCCGCATCACTCTCAATTGCTGCAATATGTTTTTGATTTGATTGTTTGGCAACAGCAGCATATTTCTCACCACCCCTCACACCATTTTCTTCATTCATAAACAATACACAAC
>CALRRW020000300.1:0-3208 GCA_943370695.1 Comamonas sp. lk
GAGGTGCCGGATTTATTGGTTCACACGTGGTTCGTTTGTTTGTAAACAAATATCCTGAATACGAAATATACAACCTTGATAAACTTACCTATGCGGGTAATTTGGAAAACATTACGGATATCGAAAATGCACCCAACTACCACTTTATCAAAGCCGATTTAGTAAATGCGGAAGAGATAAATGGGTTGTTTGAAAAACACAGGTTTACAGACGTTATTCACCTGGCTGCAGAAAGCCATGTTGACCGAAGTATCACAAATCCTCTTGAGTTTGTAATGACCAATGTAGTGGGTACGGTTAATTTGCTGAATGCGGCTAAAAGTTCATGGAAGGATAATATGGATGACAAATTGTTTTACCATGTATCTACGGATGAGGTTTATGGAAGTTTACACGATGGTGGGTTCTTTTTGGAAACAACTCCTTACGATCCCCAATCACCTTATTCGGCAAGCAAGGCAGCCAGCGACCATTTTGTGAGAGCATACCACAATACATACAAAATTAGGGTGGTGCTGAGCAACTGTTCCAATAATTACGGACCAAATCAGTTTCCGGAAAAGCTTGTACCATTGTTCATCAATAATATCCGCAATAACAAGCCATTGCCTGTTTATGGAAAAGGTGAGAATGTTCGCGATTGGTTGTATGTTGTAGATCACGCCCGTGCTATTGATGATGTTTTTCATAAGGGACAGGTAGGCGAAACGTATAATATTGGCGGCTTTAACGAATGGACCAATCTTGATTTGATTAAGGTGATTTGCAAAACAATGGATAAAATTTTGGGACGTCCTGTTGGCGAATCAGAAAAGTTAATTACCTATGTAACGGATAGGGCAGGACACGATTTGCGGTATGCTATTGATGCCAATAAAATAATGAATGAACTTGGTTGGAAACCATCTTTGCAATTTGAAGAAGGAATTGAAAAAACCATTAACTGGTATATGGAAAACCAAGCCTGGATGGATGAGGTAACAAGTGGCGATTACCAGAAGTACTACGATAAAATGTATGCAAAAGCTTAACGAATACCTGATCAATACTGAACTTTAAATACCAAATCAACCAATCGACTAACATGAAAGGAATAATACTTGCCGGAGGAAGCGGTACCCGTTTGCATCCATTGACACTTGCCGTGAGCAAACAATTGATGCCTGTTTACGACAAACCCATGATTTATTATCCGTTATCGGTATTGATGTTGGCGGGAATTAATGAGATATTGATTATTTCGACTCCGCATGATTTACCTGGATTTAAAAAATTACTGGGAGACGGAAGCCAAATTGGTTGCCGTTTTGAGTATGCCGAACAGCCGAGCCCGGATGGGCTTGCACAAGCATTTATCATTGGAGAGCAGTTTATCGGAAAGGATAAAGTTGCATTGGTACTGGGCGACAATATTTTCTTTAGCGCAGGTTTGAGCCAGTTATTGCAGGAAAACAACAATCCGGATGGGGGCGTTGTATTTGCTTACCATGTGAGTGACCCCGAGCGTTATGGTGTTGTTGAGTTTGATGCACAGATGACCGCATTAAGCATTGAGGAAAAACCACTTCAACCCAAATCAAATTATGCTGTTCCGGGTTTGTATTTTTACGATAATGAGGTTGTGGAAATTGCCAAAAATATTAAACCATCGCCTCGCGGTGAATTGGAAATTACAGATGTAAACCGCGTATACCTGGAACGTAAAAAATTAAAGGTGGGCGTTTTAAAACGCGGTACAGCTTGGTTGGATACAGGTACATTTGCATCACTGATGCAAGCCGGACAATTTGTTCAGGTTTTGGAAGAACGCCAGGGATTAAAAGTGGGATGTATTGAAGAAATTGCTTACAAAAATGGCTGGATTAATAAAGACCAGCTTAAAACAGAAGCACAAAAACTACTGAAGAGTGGTTATGGTGGCTACTTGATGAACTTAATAAAATAATAATAGTGCTCCCTTTCAAATTCAATATAGTTTGTTGATATTTGGAAAGTTAAACACTAATTGTACAAAATACACTTTATATGAACGCACAACACGAAGCACTCCGTAAATTTAGTTACCAGATCAATTACGCTATTTCGCATTATAGTGCTCATGGTCACAAAGCACATGAGTTTAGTAATATTGTTATAGGTGGTTTGGGTGGAAGTGGAATTGGTGGTCGCATTGTAAAAAGTTTATTCGCAAATGAGTTGCCACTTCCACTGGAGTGTGTTGCGGACTATACCTTACCGGCATATGTTAATGAAAAATCGCTGGTTATCTTGGCTTCATATTCTGGTAATACTGAGGAAACGTTAACGATGTATGCCGAAGTAAAAAAGCGCGGAGCAAAAATGTTCACGCTTTCTACCGGTGGCAAATTAAAAGAAATGGCCAACGCGGATGGTTTGTATTTTCTGCAGGTCGAGGCGGGCTTTCAGCCACGAATGGCCTTAGGTTTTTCGCTTACCTTGTTAATTCAAATTATTGCGGAGTTGATTGGAAAGGATGTAAAAAACGAATTGGCAGAATTGATTCCATTATTTGATAATACCGCTCCTTATGAAGAGGCGGCAGGTACTATTTTTGAAATCGTTAAGAACAAGACAAAATCAAAATTTGTTGTATTAACCGATGGGCCAATGGAGCCCGTTGGAATCAGGTTTGCCCAGCAAGTTCAGGAAAATGCCAAACATGAGTGTTTCCAGCACGTGATGCCCGAAATGAATCACAATGTGATTGAATCTTATTATGGCAGGTTGGATACTGTTTATTTCTTTATTGATTCGAAGCAAAACGAACGGGTATCAGCCAGGTTTGAATTTATGCAAGGTTTGTTGGGAGTTGAAAACCACAAAATGGTGGTGATGGAAATGGATAACTTTACCATTAAGTCGGTATACGAAATGATTTACACGCTTGATTGGGTTTCGATTTATGTAGCCGATTCTCTTGGTGTTGACTCATTGAATGTTCCGAATATTGCTTCGTTAAAAGAGTTTTTAGAACAAGTAAATTAGTATGAGTTTATTTGATCGTTTATTCAGTAAAAAACCTAAGCTGGCAAACGAATCATTCGTTAATCCGATAACTACGGAATTACATTCGCACCTTATTCCCGGTATTGATGATGGTGTGCAAACCATTGAAGAGAGCATTGATATACTCAGGCGTTTATCATCCCTTGGATACAAAAAAGTAATTACAACACCACATATTATG
>CALRRW020000301.1:0-3197 GCA_943370695.1 Comamonas sp. lk
TAACATCTTCTCGTATCGCTGAACATTTGAAGTTACGTTCTCATCTAAAAAATCATCTGCATCCATAAGTTTCGGATTATGTACAAACAAATATAACACCAAACGTTAGTATATGACAGTTTGCCCATCGATGTTATAAACACAAAAATGTGAGTTACTTGATTTACACAAGCATATGTTTTAAAGGAATATGTTGTGGTTATTTATATATGAGGTATAATTGCCACAAAAAGAATAACAATGAAACATACCCTAATTTTTGGTTTATTAATAACCCTTTCTTTTTTCTCTGTGGCGCAAGTAAATGACAGCACGTTAAAGGACGTTGGTGTTGCTGTATCGCCATCTCACATTAACTTCAACCTGAAGCCGAATGAGAGCAAAACCTATGAGGTAAAAGTAACAAATGAAACATTAATCAACAGGTCATTTACGGTATCGGTAAAGGATTATGATGTAGACAAGGCGGGCAAAACAACCTTTATGGAGGCCGGTGCTTCCAAGTATGGAATGTCTAATTGGTTGAGCGTATCCCCATCCTTTTTTGAGTTAAAACCCGGAATGGTTCAGAAGGTATCGGTAACGCTTGCTGTTCCCGATACAGGTTTTACCAACAGGGCGGCCTGGAGTATTATGCTCATTGAAGAAAAGAAACAAAGAGAGTCTCTTGATTCCAAAAGCGAGTCGAAAAAGATATCGCTGGGGGTAATTCCCTCTTTTGGATTTGGGGTATATATTTATCAAAACCCGCCTACGGTTCAGAATAACAAAGTTGAAATCAAAAACTTTGTATTGCACAAAAGTGCAGACTCTACCCAAAAGAGCGTTGAACTAGTGCTTCAAAATATGGGTGATGGAATAGCGTCTTGTGTTTCTTATATTGAACTGACAAATCTTTCAACAGGTAAACAACAGAAATTGCTTGTGAAGCGGTTTACCATTCTTCCGGGTTATATCCGAAACTATATGTTCTCTTTGCCGACTAACCTCGAAAAGGGAAAATACTCTGCGGTGGGTGTTTTGGATTATGGAAGTAAGGATGTTGTAGAGGCTGCCGAGTTGGAATTTGTGGTTGATTGAGCATGGTGATTCCTTAAAGCGGTTTTGTATATTAAAAATGACAATTCACACAAGAAATTTGGAATACTCAGATTCAATACCGCTATTATGGGCTAACAAGCTGATAACCAACGACTAAAAATTCGATTGTTATCAACATCCGTACTTAAAAACAGCCATATATACGAAAATACCGCCACCCACACCTTTTTTTATTCAAATACTTCCGTATTTTGGTTGCGTCAAATCAAACACAAAACCAAAATGAAAACAAACAAACTATTAGGCCTAACAGGCCTTGTGATGCTTGCGTCTTCATCTGCCTTTGCGCAGCTTAAAGACGAAAAGGATGTAACCATTACCATGGATTTACAACCAATCCTTCAATTGAACATGTCAACACCAAATCAAATTGATTTTACGTTTGACGATATCAATGAGTATTATGGTGGTATTACCAAGTATGGTGCAACCATTCTTAAAGTGAGTTCAACTGTAAACTGGGATCTTTATGCAATTGCCCGTTCTAACGGAAACGTTGCTTCAGGATTCTGGGATCAACAAATTAAGTACGGAACAGGTGGTTCCGGAGGCGCAACGAATCGTTTACCATTAAGTTTATTGGAATTGCGTCAAACAACTGCGAATGCGAATGCAACGGCTGCAACCGGAGCGTTTGCGGATTACAGTGCGGTTTTCCCTCCAATTGCTTCACCTTCCGGATCAAACAGTATTTATGTAGATCCTGCTAATGCAGGAACGCCTCCAACTGCTGCGCATAAATACATTGCAGGTCACTCGGGAACAACTGCAACCACTGCAGATGGTGTTGCGGGTGGAAGTTATTTAACGGCCAATGCCTTAACAAGCGATTATTACTATTCAATAGATTATCGCATTGTACCGGGTTTGCCGGCTGTTTTTCCAATGGCATTCGGTGCTGACGGAACAACTGCGGAAGACTTAGTATCTACTAACGGTGCGGGTTCTTATGCTCAACCGGGTGTTTATACCATGTACGTTCAGTACATGATATTAGAAGATCAATAGCCCCTATCTACCTACAGAGAGAAATTCCAAAAGGATTTCTCTCTGTTTTTTTAGCTAGCCTCTAAACGTTTAATCTTTTTTGATAATACTCGCAACTGTTGAAACAAGTAAAGTACATTTTTGCAGCTATACTTATCCTCATTGTAATGCAATCCAATGGGCAATATTGCGACCAAGTTACTTTAACAACAATTGGCCAAACCAACCTCGACTTTTCATACGATACATTTGGAAAATATTTAGGAGGAATTACACAAAATGGCGCCACCCGGCTAAAAATAAATGTCAGCAACACCATCCTGCTTAATCCGGATTGTCGCTGGAATTTGGTTGTGTATATTGAAAATGGAAATGGCGGCACTCCCAATACAGAGTGGGAATCCGTTTACTCTCAGTCTATGTCAGGCTCTCCTCCCCAGGTTGATATGCTTCAAATGCGCATTAACAATCGTTGCAATACTTCTCAAACAGGGTCTCAGTTTTTTAATGTTCCCGTTACCGTTGGGCAGGCCATTATGGTTATTACCAATACGGGCATCACTATCCCTGCCGGCTCATGCACAACAAATGTGAATGGTCCCAGAAACGCTACCACCAATTATGATGAATATACTTTTGATATTGACTATCGCTTGCAACCCGGAGTTGGTTTGCGAAGCGGAGTTTATCAGTTGCGCGTAAAGTTTGTTTTAACAGAAGCAATATGAAGAGATACAAACATCTTATTTGGCTCCTGTTGATGCTTACGGCAATTTCCTTATCTGCTCAAACTACCCCTAAACTGAAAGCCAATTTTTTGGCGAAAGAAACACAAATTGTTACCGGAGAGTTGTTGTCGAATGTGATTCGCATTGAAAACGTGAGCACCGACACGGTTTTTTTTAGAATAACCAGCGACTACCCTTTTGGTTGGAAACAACTTTCCCGGTTCAAAGATTCATATAAAATTGCAGCAGGCGATTCTATTTTTCTGCCATTGCGATTTATTCCGGGAGGAAACCTGTCCGGAAACAACCGGTATTTGGTTTCTGCATTTATAGCAGACTTAAATGATCAACCGCTGGCAAATGAATTGTTTTGGGCATATA
>CALRRW020000302.1:0-3189 GCA_943370695.1 Comamonas sp. lk
AAAGGCCAAAAAGCCATCAGCATTTTTGTAGACAACTCGTTTTCCATGAACAATGAGGGACCGGAAGGAAACCTGCTGGAAACAGCCAAAACTAAGGCCCGCGCTATTGTGAATGCATATGGAAACGATGACGAGTTCCAGATTTTGACACACGATTTTGATGGCAAACACCAGCGCCTTATTAATAAAACAGATGCATTAACATGGATTGACGAAATCAAAACCACACCGGCTTCGGTTACTTTTCCCGCCATTGTTAAACGGCAAAAACAAGCTTTGGAAAAAGCGGGCAACCATGCCAAAATACAGTATATCGTTTCCGACTTTCAGCAACAAATGTGCAATACCTCCGAACTTGCAGTGGACTCATCCATCCGGCTCACAATGGTGCCTGTTGCGGTAAATGAACAACGTAACCTATCGGTAGATTCACTTTGGTTTGTGAGTCCGGTTATCCAATTGAACCAACCTGTGTCGGTGAAAGCCCGCATCAAAAACCACAGCACTTCCGTTGCCGAAAACATATCAGTAACACTTAAAATAAACGGACAACAAAAAGGCCTTCAAAACATCAGTTGCGAACCCTACGAAAGTGTGGATGTATTGTTTTCATATACCCCTAACGCTCCAACCTTGTACGAAGGTGAAATTTCGATTATTGACCACCCCATTACATTTGACGATAAACTCTTTTTTAGTTTTACCCCTGTATCACAATACCAGATATTAAGCATTAACGGGAATGAGCCGAGCCTGTTTATATCCAAACTGTTTGAGAACGATGTTACGTACAGACTCATCCAGGCATCGCAAAATCAGTTGAACTACACCGATTTCGGCAAACAACAATTGATTATCATGAACGAACCCCAAGCCATCAGCAGCGGTCTTTCGCAAGAATTGAAAAAATACATTTCGGCAGGTGGTCAGGTATTGTGCATTCCGCCAACCGACAAAAATGCACTGGTAACACTGAACACTTTTTTGAGTGATGTACAATTGCCAAATTATGGTACAAGTTTAAAACAACAGCTAAAAGTAAGCGAACTCAATTTGCAGGATGCGCTGTTTAAAAATGTGTTTAAACGCTTACCGCACAATATGGATTTGCCTTCGGTAAGCGAGTATTATGCTTTGCAACGCAACAATACCACCCGCGGAAAAGCCTTGATGCAACTCAACAACGGCCAACCGTTTATCTGGCAAGCAGCTTACCAAAAAGGAAACATCGTATTGCTCAGCGCTCCGTTGCAATTGGCCTGGAGCAATTTTCCGCAGCATGCCGTGTATGTTCCGTTTATGTTAAAACTGGGCACCGGTAAACCACAACCCGAAAAATTGTACTACACAATTGGGTTGCCGCAATGGATTAACCTGCAACAACCCTCGAGCCAGGCGCTTGAACAAGCGGCTCCCGAAAAACTGATTCGTTTTTGGGGAAATGAAACCGAACTGGCATTACAAACCACCCAACAAAACGGCAAAACTTCGGTGTACCTGGATTATGCATTAACCAAGGCCGGGATTTACAATATGGCAGCACAGGGCAATAAAACCCCGATGCAACTAGCCGCCATGAATTTTGACCGCAAAGAATCGGACACCAAAATATGGGAAACATCTGAAATGGAAACTTTTTTACAAACATGGCCCGATGCCCGAATGAGCAGTGATGATACAGCCGTGCTGCAAAGCAGCATCACGAATCAACTGAACGGAACACCGTTTTGGAGATATTGTGTATGGCTAACTTTGCTTTTTGTACTGATTGAGATACTTTTGCTTCGACTGCTGAAATAAGTCCATAGCTGATAGTCCATAGTCCACGGTTAAATACAACTGAATACCTAATTGTGCTTTGAATAGATAATTTAAACCGTGGACTATCGACTATCGACTTAATTAACGCTTCTTATAAAAATGAAACTATTACTAACAAACGCAACCATTGTCGATTCAGAATCGGCTTTTCACAACAAAAAGTGTGATGTATTGATTAACAATGGCATTATTGACGATATTCAACTCAGCAGTAAAAAAGCGTTTCCGGCTTCTGTAAAATCATTTGATTGCAAAGGAGCTTTTGTGAGTGCAGGTTTTGCCGATATGCGAGCGGCCCTGCGCGAACCGGGTTTTGAGTTTAAAGAAGATTTAATCAGTGCTTCGAAAGCCGCTGTGGCAGGTGGGTATACCATTGTGGCCTGTTTGCCAAATACCGAACCTGTATTGCAACACAAATCAGATATTGAATTTGTGTACCGCAAAGCCGATCCATTGCCCATTCATATTTTACCTTACGGTGCCTTATCCAAAAACCGCAAAGGCGAAGATTTAAACGAACTTTACGATTTACACAAAGCCGGTGCAGTTGCCTTTACCGATGCCAACAAACCGGTGAGCGATGCAGGCTTAATGTTAAGAGCGTTATTGTACAGCAAAATTTTTGGCGGATTAATTATGAGCCACGCTGACGATGTTTCCTTAAGCATTGGAGGACGCATGCACGAAGGCGAAGTAAGCACAAGCCTTGGATTAAAAGGCATTCCGGCCATTGCCGAAGAGCTGATGATTATCCGTGATTTGGAACTTGCCAAATATGCCGATGCCCCGATTCATATCTCCCATATTTCCAGCAAAGGAAGTGTAGAGTTGATTCGCAAAGCCAAAAAGCAGGGCTTAAACGTTACCTGTGATGTGGCGGTTGCCAATTTGTGTTTTACCGATGAAGCCTTGCTTGGTTTCGACAGCAACTATAAACTGACACCTCCACTGCGCACCGCATCCGATAAAAAAGCTTTGTGGGATGGTTTGGTTGATGGTACCATTGATTGTATTGTAAGCGATCACCACCCTGAAGATATTGAACACAAAAACGTGGAGTACGAATACGCAGCACAGGGAATGATTATGTTGCAAACGGCATTTGCGCTGGTAAATCAGCATGCACCCAAAACATTTACCACCGAACACCTGGTGAAAACGATGGCCGGCAACCCACGCACCATCTTAAAACAACCACTTAGCATGAGCAAAGGAGCCAAAGCCGAACTGACTATTTTTGACACCAAAGAAACCTGGTTATACTCCGAAAAAAATAATGTTTCCCGCTCCAAAAACTCTCCGGTACTCAATACAACACTCACCGGAAAAATACTAGGCGTGGTGAACAAAGACCAGTTTTTTAAAACC
>CALRRW020000303.1:0-3183 GCA_943370695.1 Comamonas sp. lk
ACCAACCCCTAATGTAAGCTTTGTTTTAATTTTCATGTTCAGTGCAATGCTGTTTTGCTTATTGAGTAAATTTAATTATTTTTTTGCTTTATAAATCTTCTGGATGTTGTAGTACTTTATGAAAGAATAATCAGGTCAATGTCATTTAAGGATAATTTCTTTAAAAGGTTATTAAATACATTGGTTGCCAAAATTATTTTCAACAAATTCAAATGGGGCTTTCCAATACAAATGGTTGTTATTTTTCGTTCTTCCGATTGTTCAATAATAGCTTTGGCAATAGCTTTACTTTCAATTTTGATAATTTCCGCACCCAATTCGGTGGCAAGTTTAAAGTTATTAATGAGGTGTCTTTGTTTATCAAGTGCAATATTCTGAGCATTTTCTTTGGGTGTTTGAACATATAATACATACCATTTACTGTTGTAGTAGTTTGCCAAACGGGCTGTTTTTCTAATTACAATTTTGGCTGTTTTCTCATTGGTACTAATGCAGGCTAAGAAACGTTCATGTTTTAAAGCATAAGGTTTGCTAATTTCTGTTTCAACTTTTCGTTCAACTTGTGAAGCAACTTCTTTTAAGGCCATCTCGCGTAATTGCAGAATATTTTCGCTTTTAAAGAAATACTTTAATGCTGTTTCTATTTTATCAGCCTGGTAAATCTTTCCTTCTTTTAAGCGGGTAATTAATTCATCAGCTGTTAAGTCAATATTTACAACTTCATCGGCTTGTGCTAAAACGCTGTCGGGAATCCGTTCTTTTACCTCTACTCCGGTGATGGCTTTCACCTCTTCATTAAGACTTTCAATATGCTGAATGTTTACTGCTGAAATAACATTAATGCCTGCATCTAAAATTTCAATAACATCTTGCCAGCGTTTTTCGTTTTTACTTCCTTCAATATTGGTATGGGCTAATTCATCAACAATTACAACTTCGGGCCTCAAACTAATAATGGCCTGTACATCCATTTCTTCTAATTCTTTTCCTTTATAAAATAAATTACGTCTGGGGATGACCGATAGTCCGTTTAAGAGTTGGTGGGTTTCTTCGCGGTTGTGTGTTTCGATATAACCAATTTTAACATCGATTCCGTTTTTTAACAACGCGTGAGCCTCTTGCAACATGCGGTATGATTTCCCAACACCCGCACTCATCCCAATGTAAATTTTAAATTTACCCCGTCTCGATTTTTGAATGAGGTCGAGAAAATGCTGTACAGTTTTGTCTTTTTCAGTCATTTGAAATTGTACTGATGGTTATAACAGAAATGCACTTGTCTGCGAATTGCAGACAAATGCATTGGTTAAGCAATCAATAAACAGGTTACTCATTTTAATCAAAATGTGTCATTATACATTCGTCACTCAATTACAATCTATATAATAATGCTAATACTAATCTGGTTTCCGATTTTACCAAGTCAGGTCTCCAGTTCGGATCAAGCGGTGTTGTGGTTAAACCTGTTTGAGAAGTTACACCTCCATGGCCTGCAAAATAGGGCACACTTGAGTTTCTGTATACAATTTCTGTTCTTAATGTTAAGTTATCTGAAGGCATAAAATCTATGTTGGTTGACACGTCCCATCCTGAAAATTGATCACCGATATTGGCACTAAATGGAAAAGCACCTGCCGTTTGTGTTGGATTGTTTGGGTTAGGTAGTGGACTTGCCTGGCCAGTTGGATATAACACCAAATATCGTCCCGGGTTTTGCATATAACCACCACCAACAGTCCAAGCCATTTTGTTTTGTGCAAACCACATTCTGTTGTAAAACATAATACTCGCAAAATACTGTGCAGGTCCTTTAACGGCATCGCTTTTAAATCCGTTTACGCCTCCGCCTTTTTCAAAACCGAAATCACCTGTTAATGAAAATGCCATTTTTGTTATCCCTTTTTTGTTTGGGTTGTTGTAGTAACGGTACAATAAACTGTTATCCGAATGGAAACGTTTTCTGTCTGGTATACCTGCAGCATCTGTTCCATAGTAATCATTGGTTAATACTTTCAGATTACTATTGGAGCTCATGTATGTGATATTACCCCCAAAACCCGGCATGCTGTTAAACTTGCCATAACTTTGCCAACCGTTGATAATCCATGGCTCAATTTTCCAGTTTTTGTTTGGAAATATTTGCAAACGAACCCCATTAAAAAACCAAGGTGTGTTATCAGATGTAAATGATGCCTGATACTCCCAGTTTTCTGCTTGGTAATAGGAATTTAATCCGACATAACTCATAAACATACCTGCGTCAAGGTTAATACCGTTCCATTTGTTAAAATGATATCCGGCATAAGCTTCGCTTAAGTACCTATAAGTGTCAGCTAAATCGTATTGACCACGGTACGGACTATAATCATTGCGAGGTACAACAGTTGATCGTGTTCCAAATTGTGTCATAATTCTGGCACGGGTGTTATTGTAACTAAAATCACCACCAAAATGTAATGCAGAAAGTTGTATTTCATTATGACGCGCCATTGCTGTGGAACCAACGACTGTATTGTCAATTGGATCATTAAAGGAATAGTTGTAGTTCACATCCAGCATAATGCTCGGGGTGAAATATTTACTATTTTTAAATACAGAAGAGTCGCGCCTGTCGGAGCCATTTTGCCATGTTTGGTCAATACCTTCAAATGGTTCACCGGTTTGCTGTGCCAGGGTCTTGTTGGTGTGTAAATATAAGCTGCCAAGAGCAATGACAGCGAAAACTGATTTTGTAAATGTTCTCATTTTATGTTAAAGATTAATTTGATTTTTGTTAATGGTATAGGTTGCCTGATCCAGCAGACAATTAAGTTTCAAGACGTTTATTTTCTCCGGGCCAAATAGTCCAAGCAGGGGTTTCTCCGTTTGTTGATCTATCAGCTGTAGTATGGTAGCTTCCTTTATTTTTCGAATGTTTGCGATACGTTTTACTTGCACTTTTGCTGCTGCTACCGAAATGTTTGGGTCAAGTCCCGAACCACTTGCAGTTACTAAATCAGCAGGAATTTCAGTTTTTTTAACAGTAGGATTGTGCACAATGAATGTATCAATACGTGCATTTATTTCGGCTAAATATTGTGGGTTGGAAGGACCTTTATTACTTCCACCTGAAGCAGCAGCGTTATAGTTTACGGCTGATGGTCTTGATGAAAAGTAACCATCCTTTGAAAAGTTTTGTCCAAT
>CALRRW020000304.1:0-3176 GCA_943370695.1 Comamonas sp. lk
AACATTAAAAACATGACTGATCCAATTTCAGATTACCTAACAAGGTTACGCAATGCGATCAAGGCTAACCACCGCATTGTAGAAATCCCTGCTTCAAACTTGAAGAAAGAGATTACAAAAGTACTTTTTGAAAAAGGTTATATCCTGAACTTTAAGTTCGAAGATATTGCCAATCATCAAGGAACCATCAAAATCGCTTTGAAATACAATCCTATCACCAAAGCGTCAGCAATTAAATCATTACAACGTATCAGTACTCCTGGTTTGCGTAAATACTCTGGTGTAACTACTATGCCACGTGTTATTAACGGACTGGGTGTGGCTATCGTTACAACATCTAAAGGTGTTATGACAGATAAAGAAGCCCGCAAATTGAACGTTGGTGGTGAAGTATTATGTTACGTTTATTAATCAATAGGAGGTAAAACAATATGTCACGTATAGGAAAAGCGCCAATAAAATTACCTACCGGAGTTGAATTAAAAGTTTCAAACGGAAATGTAATCAGTGTAAAAGGCCCAAAGGGTGAATTGCACCAAACAGTAGATGCAGATATTACAGTTGCTGTTGAAAACAGTGAAATCATCGTAAAACGTCCTACAGATCAAAAACGCCACAAAGCAATGCACGGTTTATACCGCTCATTGATCGCGAATATGGTTACCGGAGTTACCGATGGTTACAAAGTACAACAAGAACTTGTAGGTGTGGGTTATAAAGCAGCTAATGATGGTAACATCTTAGATTTAACTTTAGGATACTCGCATCATATTTACTTTGAAATCCCGAAAGAGGTTAAAGTAAAAACAGAACAAGAAAAAGGTAAAAACCCGATTATCACATTAGAAAGTGCTGATAAACAATTAATCGGTCAGGTTGCCGCAAAAATCAGAGCTCTTCGTAAACCAGAGCCATACAAAGGAAAAGGTATTAAGTTTGTGGGCGAGCAACTTAGAAGAAAAGCCGGTAAAACAGCGTCTAAATAATAGTAGAAAATTATGTTGGCTAAAGTACAAAGAAGAACAAAAATCAAAAAAGGCATTAGAAGCCGTGTTTTTGGTACACCTGAAAGACCACGTTTGTCGGTATTCAGAAGTAATAAACAGATTTACGCTCAAGTTATTGATGACGTTCATAGCAAAACCCTTGCTTCAGCTTCATCAAAAAACATAACTGAAAAAATGACCAATGTTGAAGTTTCAGCATTAGTTGGAAAAGCATTAGCAGAAAAAGCCTTACAAGCAGGTATCAGCGCAGTAGTATTCGACAGAAATGGTTACTTATACCATGGTCGTGTAAAAAGTTTAGCTGAAGGTGCGAGAGAGGGAGGTTTAAAATTTTAATCAATTACAAGGAACAGCAATGTTTCTTTAATTAACAGAAAGATATGTCAACAGCTAACGTAAAAAGAGTAAAAACAACCGACATCGAACTCAAAGAAAGAGTTGTATCGATTAATCGTGTTGCCAAAGTAACCAAAGGTGGTAGAACATTTAGTTTTTCAGCTTTAGTTGTAGTTGGTGATTCGAACGGTGTGATAGGATATGGCTTGGGTAAAGCAAACGAGGTTACCGATGCAATCAATAAAGGTATTGATGATGCAAAGAAAAACCTGGTAAAAGTTCCCGTATTGAAAGGTACAGTTCCACATGAGCAATTGGGTAAATATGGCGGAGGCCGTGTTTTCTTGAAACCAGCTGCACATGGAACAGGAGTTATTGCAGGTGGTGCGATGCGTGCGGTATTGGAAAGTGCCGGTGTAACGGATGTATTAGCAAAATCAAAAGGTTCGTCAAATCCGCACAACGTGGTGAAAGCAACTATTGATGCTTTGTTAAACATGCGTGATGCATTTACCATTGCACAACAAAGAGGTATTAGTTTAAAGAAAGTTTTTAACGGAGAGTAATAGAGATGGCAAAAGTTAAAATTACACAGGTTAAATCAATTATTGACAGACCTGAACCACAAAAAAGAACCATCAGAGCTTTAGGGTTTACTAAAACAAACCAAACTCTTGAAAAAGAAGGTACTCCTCAGGTAATGGGGATGATCAAACAAGTAGCGCATTTGCTCAAAATTGAAAACGTTTAATAATTTAGATTAAGCACATGAAATTACATACATTAAAACCAGCTGCTGGTTCAATAAAAAGAGAAGGTAAGCGTGTAGGACGTGGAGAAGGTTCGGGTAAAGGTGGAACTGCTGCACGTGGACACAAAGGAGCAGGTTCTCGTTCGGGTACCAGCACCAAGAGAGGTTTTGAAGGAGGTCAAATGCCTTTATACAGACGTGTTCCTAAGTTCGGGTTTAAAAACTTGAACCGGGTTGAATTCGCAGGTATCAACCTTGATAAAATTCAATCTTTGGTTGAAGCAAAAGGCTTAACATCTATTGATCTTGATACATTTATTACAAATGGATTAACATCAAAGAAAGATTTAGTAAAAGTATTAGGCCGTGGCGAAATTAAAGTTGCTGTTGAAGTAAAAGCACATGCTTTCTCTGAAACTGCTAAAGCTGCAATTGAAGCTGCCGGAGGATCAGTAGTTCTAGTTCCAACCTATAAAGTAGCAAATAGCTAATACATGAAAAAACTCATCGAGACCATAAAAAATATCTATCGTATTGAGGAGTTGAGGTATAAACTTGCAATTACCTTTTGGTTATTGCTTATTTATCGCTTTGGAACGTATGTGAGTTTACCTGGTGTAGATCCCAATATGTTACAAGGATCTGCTGCGCAAGCAACAGACGGCATTTTTGGATTAATCAATATGTTTGCAGGTGGAGCTTTTGCCCGCGGATCAATCTTCGCTTTGGGTATTATGCCTTATATCTCTGCATCTATTGTGGTTCAGTTGTTAACGATGGCTGTTCCTACCTTCCAAAAAATGCAAAAAGAGGGAGAAGACGGACGCAGAAAAATCAATCAAATTACCCGTTACTTAACAATTGCTATTACAGCAGTTCAGTCGGTTGGGTTCCTGATTAACCTGAAATCTGAAAATCCTAATGCGATATTGTCAATTACCCATCCAGAGATACTTTCTGACGCAATGTTCATGATTATGTCTGTTATTGTTTTAACAGCCAGCACCATGTTTGTGTTGTGGTTGGGTGAGCGTATCACCGATAAAGGAATTGGAAATGGCGTATCGTTAATCATCATGATT
>CALRRW020000305.1:0-3175 GCA_943370695.1 Comamonas sp. lk
GGCTGTTACCAAGGCCGGTTATGATGCAGATGAATTGCCTGCTGACCCAAAAGCATATGACAACCTGGATGGTTGTTGCAAGAAGGATGCAAAACATTAACTAAAATCGGAGTTGTGACAATCTCATTGTTACAACTCCGACTAATCCCGTCAGGGATTTAATATTATTAAGTTAAAGAGTTGTGGAGAGACAACTCAAGTCCCTTTGGGAACGATACATGACAGCGAGTTATGCTCATCATGAGGTATCATCACTCTAACGGTGCGGCAGTTGTGTTGTGCAATAACAACTATTGAATAAACTTCGGATGAATGAGGTTTTCCAAATTGTAAATTTCGTCCCATTTGGTTTGGGGAATAAGCTTACGTTCCACCACCACAATCTGGTGAACGGATTTACCGGAGTTTAGTGCTTCTTTGGCAATTGACGAACATTCTTCGTATCCCAAAATCGGATTTAAAGCGGTTACAATTCCAATGCTGTTCATCACCATGTTGCGGCAATTTTCTTCATTGGCGGTAATCCCGTCAATACATTTGCTTTGCAGCGCGTAACAGGCATTTTCGAGGTAACTCAATGATGTAAACAAACTAAAAGCAATAACCGGTTCCATTACATTTAACTGCAACTGCCCTGCCTCGGCTGCCATGGTAATGGTTACATCGGCACCTATTACATAATAAGCTGTTTGGTTCACCACTTCCGGAATCACCGGATTTACCTTGCCCGGCATAATGGATGAACCCGGCTGCAGCTTGGGTAAATTAATTTCATTAAACCCTGCTCTGGGTCCTGATGAAAGCAAACGCAAATCGTTGCATATTTTGGAGAGTTTAACCGCACAACGTTTCATCACTCCCGACACCTGAACGTACGCTCCGGTATCCGATGTGGCTTCGATCAAATCCTCCGATAGTACAACGGGAATTCCACAGATATCGGCTAAATACTTAGTTACCAATTCGGGATAACCCTGAGGTGCGTTAATGGAAGTGCCGATTGCCGTTGCACCCATATTAATTTCCAGTATCAGCTTTTGGGCTTCACACAAACGGTTGATATCTTCGGTAATGGTGGTGGCGAAACCATGAAACTCCGCACCCAGTGTCATCGGTACAGCATCCTGCAATTGGGTACGCCCCATTTTAATCACATTTTTAAACTCCACTCCTTTGCGGCCAAAGGCATCGCGCAACACAGTCATGGCTTCTATCATGCGTTCCATTTTGCGGAACAACGCTATTCGAAAAGCCGTAGGATATGCATCGTTTGTGGATTGAGAGCAGTTTACATGGTTATTGGGATGCAGGTGCTCGTAATCGCCTTTTCGAAGTCCCAGAATTTCCAACCCGATATTGGCAATGACTTCGTTGGCATTCATGTTTACCGAAGTACCGGCACCTCCCTGTATCATATCTGTTGGAAACTGGTCGAGGTATTCGCCTGCAATCAGCTTATCACATGCTTTGCAAATGGCATACGCAATGTTTTCGTCCAGAATACCACAGTCTTTATTAGCCATGGCTGCTGCCTTTTTCACATAAGCCATTGCCTGAATCATCAGGGGTTCCTTAGAGGAAGGAATTCCCGTGATTTGAAAATTCTCCAGTGCACGTGCGGTTTGAACACCATAATAAACATTATCCGGGATTTCTTTTTCGCCCAAAAAATCGTGTTCTACTCTATAAGTTGTCATGGTTTATTTTAATTGATAGTGAGGCGAATTAAGTATAAAAAAGCCATAGCCCGATGTATCTGACATTGGGGTGGTTAAAACATTTCCACAACCGTAGGAAATTAAGGACAATAGTATAAACTTGTAGCTTAGTAAAAGAACAGAAAAGTATGCATTTAGCGATAGCCGGAAACATTGGTTCGGGAAAAACAACACTCACCACATTATTAGCACGTCATTACAAATATGAGCCACATTATGAAGATGTGGAGGACAATCCATACATAAGTGATTTTTATGAGGATATGCAACGCTGGGCTTTCAACCTTCAGATATACTTTTTGAACAGCCGCTACAATTCACTGGTACAAATGCAAAAAGGCAAAAAGAGCATTGTTCAGGACAGAACCATTTATGAAGATGCACATATTTTTGCACCCAACCTTCATTCAATGGGATTGCTGAGCACACGCGATTTTGAAACCTATCAAAAAATGTTTGATTCGCTTAGCAGCAATGTAAAGGCTCCTGATTTAATGGTGTATTTACGTGCTTCCATTCCTACATTGGTAAATCAAATCCAAAAACGCGGACGTGAATATGAAGATTCGATTCGTTTGGATTATTTGCGCAGGCTCAACGAACGTTATGAGGCTTGGATTTCAACCTATAAACACCGCTTATTGATTATTGACGTTGACAATTTGAACTTTGCCGACAAACCTGAAGATTTGGGTTTTGTGATAAACAAAATTGAAACCGAACTAAACGGTTTATTTTAAACGATAACGGAATGGATGAAAATTCATTCCGTTTTTTTATGATACATATATGGTGATTCGAAATGCGGTTTTAGCCGATGCAGTTTTTATTGCAAACATTTACAATGAAGCCGTTGAAAATACCACGGCAACTTTTGATACAGAGCTCAAATCGGTAGCCAACCGGGAAGAGTGGCTTAACCAGCATTCCGATAAATACCCTGTTGTAGTAGTAGAAATTGACGGAGAGGTAGTGGGATTTGCCAGTATGAGCAGGTGGAGCGACCGCTGTGCCTATGACGACACAGCAGAAATTTCCATTTACATCTCTCCTGCTTTTCACAACAGGGGAATAGGCAAAAAACTAATGCATGCCATTATTGAAGCCGGAAAAAAAGGAGGATTGCACAGTGTGCTTTCACGCATCTCACAAGGCAATGAAAAGAGTATTTACCTGCACGAGCAAAACGGGTTTCACACAATCGGAGTAATGAAAGAAGTTGGAAAAAAATTCGGAAAGTTACTGGATGTAACGATGATGCAGCTGATGTACAACTAAGGTTTCGGGAACTCTCCCTCTATATCCGTTAATACATCAGGGCGCGTTGGTGTAATCAAAATAGTATGCTCGAACTGGGCCGATAATTTACCATCAATAGTACGGGCTGTCCACCCGTCTTTTTTATCAATTTTGGCCCTGGCCTTACCCGCATTAATCATGGGCTCAATGGTAAACGT
>CALRRW020000306.1:0-3172 GCA_943370695.1 Comamonas sp. lk
AATTCCGAAAAACGGAATCCTGGCTTCGCGTGCATATTTAATAGCCGAAATTTTCCCATCAATTCCCCTATCCCCAAATCCCGGTGCTACCAATATACCGTCTAAATGTCCAAGTTTGTATTTGGCATTGTCATCGGTAACCAGTTCCGAATGAATGTATTCTAATTTTACTTTGCACTCATTTTGCGCACCTGCATGTACAAAAGCTTCGGCAATTGATTTGTAGGCATCCGGTAATTCAACATACTTACCAATCAATCCGATTTTAACTTCGTGTTTAGGGTTTTTGTGGCGGGTTAAAAAACTCAACCAACCCGTCATATCCGGTTCGTTTTTGGTTGATAGTTTTAATCGACTCAATACAGTTTTGTCCAATTTCTCTTTCAACATAGCCATCGGCACATCGTAAATGGTTTGCATATCCAATGCTTCGATAACAGCGTTTTGTGGTACGTTACAGAATAGGGCAATTTTACGTTTGGCTTCTTTGCTGATAGGGTGCTCGGCACGACAAACCAATACATCGGGTTGTACCCCGCTTTCCAGCAACATTTTAACAGAGTGCTGGGTTGGTTTGGTTTTTAACTCCTGTGACGTACTGAGGTAAGGCAATAAGGTTAAATGCACCACCATCACATCTTCGGGTTTTAATTCCCATTTCAACTGACGAACAGCTTCGATATATGGCAATGCTTCGATATCACCAACGGTTCCACCCAGTTCGGTAATCACAATTTCGTATTTGCCGGTTTCACCCAGCAATCTGATTCTGCGTTTGATTTCATCTGTAATATGTGGAATCACCTGAACGGTTTTTCCCAAAAAAGCACCTTCGCGCTCTTTATCCATCACGTATTGGTATATACGACCCGTAGTCACATTATTGGCTTGTGAGGTAGGAACATTTAAGAAACGTTCGTAATGTCCTAAGTCTAAGTCGGTTTCAGCACCGTCTTCGGTTACATAACACTCGCCATGCTCATAAGGGTTTAAGGTTCCCGGGTCGATATTGATATATGGGTCGAATTTTTGGATGGTTACGGTGTATCCACGTGCTTGCAAAAGCTTTGCCAGCGAGGCCGATATGATACCTTTACCTAATGATGAAGTTACACCACCGGTAACAAAAATATATTTACAATTATTCATGAATGAAACGAGTTTTTGCTTGAGAAATGTGGGTTGGAGGAGCAGGAAACCCTAAACTCGTTGGCCCAAAATAGTTTTACACTATATGGGATACAAAAGTAAGATAATTTAAGCGGTTGCAGAAACTACTTTTTCTCAGTTTTCAAATACTTTTCAACACGCACCAGGTCATCCGGTGTGTCGATGGCAATGTTTTCAATATCAGTTTCCACTAAGGTGATGCGGTAGTTTTTTTCGATCCACCTTAGTTGTTCAAGGTTCTCGGCTTGTTCCAAATTGCCCAGGGGCAGCTGTGTTATTTCCAATAAGGCTTCTTTTCGGTAGCCGTAAATACCAATATGCTTGTAATAGGTTATCCGTGCTTCCGGCTTTCTGCGGTAGGGAATAGGGGAGCGCGAAAAATAAATGGCATCACCCAAACTGTTGGCAATCACCTTAACCATGTTTGGATTTTGAATATCGGCTTCGTTCACCATTTTCTTTTTCATGGTGGCCAATTGTACATGCGGTTCATGAAACGCAAACGCCAGCGCATCAATTTGTGTTGGGTTGATAAAAGGTTCATCCCCTTGTATATTGATAACAGCATCGCATAAACCCGTATAGGTATGCACCACTTCGGCACATCTGTCGGTTCCACTTTGGTGGTGGGTTGCCGTCATCACTACTTTCCCGCCAAAAGATCTTACATGGGAGGCAATTCGTTCATCATCCGTTGCCACAATCACATCGCTCAAGGTTTCAGCCTTTTTGCATTGCTCATACACACGCTGAACCATGCTTTTTCCTCCAATATCAATTAAAGGTTTTCCCGGAAAACGGGTTGATGCAAAACGTGCTGGTATAATTCCGATGATGTTCATTGATGGAAGGTTAATATTTACAAATGTATAATTTAATGCTTTGATAAATCAATATAGGGTGAAAGGGAATAGTACTTAGTTCTTATTAAACTTATTACTGTTATTTAGGATATAACTTTCAATTGAAGGCATATCCGTCATTTTTCGGAACTTATATAAGTGATTTATTTCGTATTCTTTTTTTGTTTTAAAGTCGGTGGCATTCGTTAAAAGAAATGTTGAGTCATTTATTATTTTACCTCTTTCTTCATACAGATAATAGTCCCCCATTACATTATAGAAAATTTGCAACGTAATTTTGGAGCCGGATACTTTATATACACCTTGATTCCATATTTGCGATTTCTTACTAATAAAGTCTTTCTTGTTGTCTTTCTCATAACCGTACCGAAAATAACATTCAAAATGTTTTAAAGCGCTTTCTGTAGAGTTATTATTCAGTAAACCACATTCTGCTTTGAAGTCAAAACGGGTATTCTCTTGAAGTCCTGAAAACGAGTACAGAATATTTGCACTTCCGTCAGAATAAAGGAGTAATGGCGCTATCCTAAATTGGTCGTATTTTATACTATCTTCTGAATAACCTCCATATTTATTTTTGTAGTAATGTCCTTTCTGAATAGTCTTTTCCTGATAATAGTATCCATCCAAGAGGATATCTTTATTATCACTACCTATTGACTTCAAACTGATAAGTGATTTCTTATTCTGAATTACTACACAAGAAGTAAAATTGATAATTGCGAGGAGAGCAAAGATGTTTTTCATAATAGCTGTTTGCTTAAACTTGGCATGGTGTTTTACATTATTTTGATGGCGGAACATAAAATCTTTCAGTAACAGATTTGCTCAAACAAAAACGGCTTGAAGAAATCTCCAAGCCGTTTTCAAATTCATTTATTCAATATTCAGCGTTCGTTATTCAATATTCATCATTCTGTCTTCTTCCCTAATCCCTGTCCCCTGAACCCTAACCCCTGATTAAATTTCGCGGTTCACATCCCATGCTTCCATATAATCGGCAACACGTTTCAGGAACGAACCTCCCAATGAGCCATCCACAACCCTGTGATCATAACTTAATGAAAGGAACATCATGTGGCGGATAGCAATTACATCTCCCATTTCGGTTTCCATCACGGCCGGTTTCTTTTTAATAG
>CALRRW020000307.1:0-3171 GCA_943370695.1 Comamonas sp. lk
AGCTCGTCCCTCACTGAATATCAATTTACCCATTTTGATGCTCAGCTAAAGATGAACAATGTATCAACGATTTATTACCGCATGGTATCTATGGACAGAGATGGTTCATCGGCTACTTCTAAGGTGGTAAAGGTTGACTTTAATAGCCCTGTAAGCAATAAACTTGAGCAGGCCATTGTATATCCGAATCCGTTTACCAATAATATACACCTAATTATCCCGTCTGACGTTACGGAAATAGCAACTGTGACCCTCATTGATATACAAGGCAAGGTGATTTTAAGCCATCAATATAGTATATCCGAGGGTTTAAATAATATTACCCTTGACATGCTTGACAATCTAGAAAAAGGCCTTTTCTTTGTTAAAGTAATTTTGAAAAACGAAACACGTGTAGTAAAAATTCTTAAAGATTAAATTTCATAGGGGTATGAAAATAGAGAATGGACTTTCTGAGCAATCAGAAGGTCCTTCTTTTTTATGGCAACCCCCACTTTAGCTGCCCCTGGCATAAAAAAGCCCCACTGTTTCACAGCGAGGCTTTCCAAAAATGTATCGGCAAAATTCCTACATAAAAATAGTTTGCTCCCTATCCGGTCCTATTGATATCATGCTCAATTTGCTTCCAATTTGACCCTGAACATAGTCCATATACGTTTTGAAGTTTTGCGGAAGGTCATTATACTGCCGGATACCGGTTAAGTCTTCCGACCAGCCTTTAAATGATTGGTATTGCGGGTTAATAACCGCGTCAGCTATATTAAACGGTATCTCATTGGTCAGTTTTCCCTCAATATTGTACTCATCACACACCAATACCTCTTCAAAACCGCTTAATACGTCACTTTTGGTACATATTAAATCGGTAACCCCGTTCAACATGATAGCGTATTTAAGGGTCGGCAAATCAAGCCACCCGGTTCTGCGAGAGCGACCTGTTGTGGCGCCAAATTCGAAACCTAATTTACGTAATTTCTCACCTGTTTCGTTATCCTGTTCAGTAGGAAACGGTCCGCTTCCAACACGCGTAGCGTAAGCTTTAAAAATACCGAATACTTTATTTACTTTCTGCGGGGCAACTCCCAACCCGTTACAAACACCACCTGTAATAGTATTAGATGAGGTAACAAACGGATATGAACCGAAGTCGATATCCAGCAAGGTTCCCTGAGCTCCTTCTCCAATTACCTTTTTGCCTTTGCTCATCAAATCATTGATAACATACTCCGAATTGATAATCGGGAATTGTTGTAAAAACTCAACGGCCTCAAAAAATGCGGGCTCATGATCGGCAAGGTTATATTCAAAATTAAACCTGTCAAGCAGTTCCTTGTGGTTAGCTACGGCTGTATTGTATTTTTGCCTGAAATTAGGGGATAAAATATCACCAATACGCAAACCACTTCTGCCAATTTTATCTTGGTAAGTAGGACTGATTCCTCGCAAGGTTGAACCAATTTTGTGTTCTCCCTTATGCGCTTCGCTGGCTGCGTCTACCAATCTGTGGGTAGGTAAAATCAAGTGTGCTTTTTGCGAAATAAATAAATTCTTCTTCGGATTTCCTCCCGAAGCCGCAACCTTTTCAATTTCCTTTTTAAGGGTTACAGGATCAATTACCACACCATTACCAATGATATTGATGCAATGCTCATGAAAAATGCCCGAAGGAATGGTGTTTAACACATGTTTTTGTCCATTAAACTCCAATGAATGACCTGCATTTGGCCCTCCCTGAAACCTAGCTACCACATCATATTGCGGAGTTAATACATCCACAATCTTTCCTTTTCCTTCATCACCCCACTGTAATCCTAATACTACGTCTATCATTTGTTATTGTTTTATATCTTTTCTGAGGAAGACAATAGTCCATAATCCTCAGTTTTATTATCTATTCTGTACCTTAATAACTCAATCCTGTCCCCTATTACTTACTTGTCCCCTATTTCCTCCCGCATGTAGAACATACTCCGTTGGCATCTCTCTTGGGGTTTCCCATCAAATGGAGCGAGTGGCCGGTTACCTCAAACTGAAGCAACTCTCCCATTGTGTTTTTAATTTGCTGAATGCGCGGGTCGCAAAACTCCATGATATTGCTGCAAACGTTGCATATCAAGTGATCATGTTGCCTGAAACCATAAGAACGCTCATACAGTGCCAGGTTTTTACCAAACTGATGCTTGGCAACCAAACCTGCGTCAAGCAATAAATCAAGGGTATTGTATACCGTAGCGCGACTTACACGGTAGTTGCGGTTTTTCATGTGAACGTATAAAGTTTCCACATCAAAATGCTCCTTGCTGCTGTATATTTCATCCAGAATAGCAAAACGTTCAGGTGTTTTACGCTGCTGCTTTTGCTCTAAAAACTGGATAAAAAGGCTCTTAACTTCCTCTTTTACAGCAGGTGAAACTTGATTTGTTGCCATGAGCTCATCCAATAATTTTGGTGCAAATTAAGACTTTAATGATAGGATAAAAAAATTGGGGAAAAGTTTGCGCGAACAGCATCATTACAAGCTCTTAAGCCTTTCATTTATCAACAAATATCCAACCAAACCGAGCTAACGTATTATCTGCGAATCTTCTCTGCTCACCTTAATCAAAGGACTTGCTGCTTTTATTTTATTCATCAGTTCGTCAAGCTGGTTGGTATCAAAAACTTCTAATTCAATGGAACCCTCAAACATCCCATCTTTTGAACCTACCTGAATGGAATGCATGTTAATCTGAAGCTGCTTCGAAATAATATCGGTAATGGTGCTCACAATTCCCACGCTGTCTATACCATTCAATTTGATATTGGTGATAAACGCCCGGGTTTTACTTTCGGTACTTGCCCAGCGCGAGCGCAAAATGCGGTACCCGTAATTACTCATCAGTCCAATGGCGTTCGGGCAATTGGTGCGGTGAATTTTAACCCCCTCACCTACCGTTACAAATCCAAAAATATCATCGCCAGGAATGGGATTGCAACATTTGGCAAATGAGTATGGCATATCAATATCATCACCCAGCACAACAGCATCCGAAGCCAGGTTAGGATTCGGTTTTGAGCTTGAGTTGGCCCTTGCTGCGCGGGCTTCCACGGCATTATCCAACCTTTGCTGTTTTACCTTTTCCAGTATCTTTTCAATATCAAGTTCTTTCTTGTCTATTTTTTCATTGGCTA
>CALRRW020000308.1:0-3170 GCA_943370695.1 Comamonas sp. lk
ATCAGGGTTGCTTAGCAACAAGCGGCACAAAGCCACACGTCTGCGTTCACCACCACTCAGTACACTCACCATTTGATCAGGCTCAGGGCATCTTAAAGCATCCATTGCTTTTTCCAGTTTGGTATCAAGTTCCCATGCATCATTTTGCTCCAGCAATTCCATCACCACAGCCTGCCTGTCGAGGATTTTCATCATCTCATCGCTGTCAAGGTTAGGGTCCGAAAGTTTGTCGTTGATGGTATCAAATTCTTTTAATAAATCAACGATGGGTTGTACACCTTCTTTTACACATTCCAGTACGGTTTTGGTTTCATCCAGTTGTGGCTCCTGCTCCAGGAACCCGATTTTGTAGTCCTTATCAAAAACCACTTCGCCCTGGAAACTTTTATCTACTCCTGCAATAATGCGCAGTAAGCTCGATTTACCCGAACCGTTTAACCCCAATACACCAATTTTGGCACCGTAAAAAAACGATAGGTAAATGTTCTTAAGTACTTGTTTTTGTGGTGGGTGAATTTTACTCACACCAGCCATTGAAAATATAATTTTATTGTCGCTCATAATGTTAAAAAGTGGGGCGAATTTACACTTAGTAGGCCTATGTAAAAAATTTATTGTTGGGCAGGTGAGCGGAAAGCATGGGTTGGCTGGTTTTTAGGCCTGAATGCGCTGTGAAACAGGCTGCTGCCATATTGTTTAGGGTGTGTTAAATTGAGATTTCAAGCTGGTGCTACACTTTTTTGCGGCCAAGGTTATGTGTACCGGATATTGTAAGCAGTTTGTTTGTTGCTCTTATAGCGTGCATGGTTAGAAAACATGGGGTGCTTGTAACACATCAGTTGGTCAGAACCTTTTTGTTGGGCTGCAACTTCCCTTCCTTATGTCAGTTTGCCCACGATTGTGTTCTTACATCAAACGATAATCTCATACCAAGCGAGGTAACATCAATGGCTTTGTTTGATAAAATGATGATACCATAATTGTTTTTCCTGTCAACCACAATGTAAGAAGCATATCCTCCCGCCATTCCATTGTGCCACACATTATCGTAATTGTTTACAAATTTGTCGGTGGCTGCAGGTAAAATCCAGCCCAATCCGGTTTCTCCGCCAAGTTGTTGTGCCTGTGTTTTAATCAGGGATGGAGAAATGCTTGTTTCTTTTTCGTTGAGGTTTGCTTTGATAAACAACATCATATCTGCAGCATTTGATAGAAAGGAACCAGCACCCGTTAGCACGTTGTCTTCCCATATTGGCGCTTTATTTCCGGCTTCATCATATCCTTGAACAATTTGGGACCGATGTGTGCTGTCGATTGTTACAAATGTGTTTTTCATACCAAGCTCGTTCAGGAGTTTTTGCTTCACCAGGTCTTCATATCTGGTATTGGTTTTTAATCCTAATAAATGCCCGAGCAAACCCATCCCAAAATTGGAATACTCAAATGAACCTTCTTTTTGTTTGCCTTCGCAGGTTTTCAGGTAATCGTAAATATCGGTTGTTTCCAAACTTTTATAAGGATTGGTTTCATCGGTCATTTTTGCCAGAAAAGAATTGGGTAATGAGGGAAAACCTGAGAGGTGAGTGGCCAGGTGCAGCAACGTTGTATTATGGGCCGAAGTGGGGATGTTTAATTTATCTTTCAAAAGCGTGTGAATGCTATCGTTCAGTTGTAATACACCCTCATCAACTAAAATTTGTAACGTGGAAGTGGTAAACAATTTACTTGTAGAAGCGAGTTCAAAAATCATTGAGCTATCAGGAACAATATTTCCTTCTTTGTTGATTGTTCCATATCCCTTCAAAAATGTTTTCCCGCCTTTGTAAATACCTATCATGATACCATTGGCATTTTCCTGATCAATGAACTTTGAAACTTGTTTATCTATCAATCCTTCAAGATTTCCCTCATCTTTTCTGGAGCCGATTTTGTATTTGGCATATAAGTAAACTGCACCAATAAGCAAGATAATGGAGAGGATGATGATGCCAATGATTTTCATAGTTTTGTCAAGTTGATGTAGGTTGTAAAGATATTAAATTAGGGTTTATCCCTGCCCACAAATCGTTCCTTTCCCAATAAAAACTGAATGGCTTTGGCCGTATTTTTTTGAAGTATTTCAGGTGTTTTAAGCCTGGCCAAATACCTTACAATTTCCAGTTTCCGGGAGGCAGGCAAACTGTTAAAAACACGTGTGGCTTCTTTGTTTGCCGCCAATGCCTTGACAAAACCTTCGGGAGGTTGAATCTCCCGGCTTTCAGGGTCGTAAGCAACTGTAATATCAATGGTTTCCCCAACATGTTTTGGCGAATCTTTGAGCATGGTGGTATTGATATACAGTCGCCATTCACCGCTGTATTTGAGCAATGTTTGTGTGTAAGGTTTGCCGTTAATGATACCCTTTATCGGAATGGGGCCTTTGTCTTTTCCTGCTTGTTTAAAGAGTTTTTGAAGCATTGCAGGTGGCATAAACACAAATGGATTGATGCCGATAATTTCGATAACCGCGCTAAATTGAAACATGGTACAATTTAGAGTTGGGGAATTTCTGACAGGTGACGGAAAATGATTTTCCCTTTTTCCTGTCCGATGGTTATCATCTTGTCTGCCCCTTCCGATGGTCCGCCAATTCTCCACACGGCATCACAATGGTCAATCAGTTTGATGGCAATGGGGTGAAACATGTCATTAAAAATAGCATCTCCCATTTTTGTGGAGCCGGCTGTTTCAATCAATGGCAATGCAAACCATTCTCCCAATACGGGAAGGTGCCCCATCTTGTATAATTGCAAAGCAGCATCCGACATTGCTTTTACATTGGCTTCAATTAAAACAGGATTATCGTTGGTGCCCGAGCGATAGGGGCCGGCTACCAGAATGAGTAATGATTTGTTTGGATGCATGTATCAATAGGGTTTACCGGAATTGGTTTGGTTTCAGTTTTTGACTTGCCAGTACTGCAATTTCATCAATTCTTTTTTGACGGGTCTCTTGCTGCTTGGCAAGCACAAGCCATTGCAAAATAGCTTTTCGTACCGATTTGCTCAAACTTAAAAAAAAGTCTTTTGATCCTTTTTGTGTTTTAAAGGCCTTTTCCAAATCTTTGGGAATAATCAGGTCTTCCACTTCATCTAAAATGTTCCACGATCCGTTTTGTTTTGCAGTAGTTA
>CALRRW020000309.1:0-3169 GCA_943370695.1 Comamonas sp. lk
AGTATATAATTATTCAGTAATAAATGGATAGTTTGGCTCAGCATACACATCCTCGTAAATAGCAGAAGCTTCAGGATAAGCAGAGTTTTCGGCAAACTCTACCGAATCCAACACTTCCGCTTCTATTTTAGCTTCAACTTCCTCAAACCAGGCTTCGGTAGCAAATTTGTTTTTCAAAATAGCAGACTTCACACTTTCAATCGGATCTTTTTGTTTGAATGTTTCAACTTCTTCCTTGGTACGGTATTTAGCCGGATCACTCATGGAATGTCCGCGGTAACGATACGTACGAATTTCCAAAAATGTTGGTCCGTCACCTTTACGTGCCCTTTCAGTTGCTTCGGCAATAGCTTCATGCACAGTTTCACATTGCATTCCATCAACTGCAGCGCACGGCATATCGTAAGCCAATCCCAGTTTGTAAATATCAAGCATATTAGTGGTCCGTTCTACAGAAGTTCCCATTGCGTAACCGTTGTTTTCGCAAATAAAGATTACCGGTAACTTCCACAACATGGCCATGTTAAAAGCTTCGTGCACTGCACCCTGGCGCACCGCACCATCGCCCATATAGGCCAAGGTTACCTGTTTGCCTCCGCGGTAAGCATCGGCAAAAGCAATACCAGCACCCAAAGGAATCTGACCGCCCACAATTCCATGTCCGCCAAAAAAGTTGTGCTCCTTTGAAAACATGTGCATTGAACCGCCTTTTCCTTTTGAACAGCCTGTTACTTTACCATATAACTCAGCCATTACCTCACGGGCAGGAATGCCGCAAGCCAAAGCATGCGCATGATCACGGTATGCCGTAATATGCTTGTCATCCTTGTTTAATGCACTCATTGCTCCCGCAACAACAGCCTCCTGACCAATATATAAATGGCAAAAACCCTTTATTTTTTGTTGTCCGTAAAGCTGCGCTGCTTTCTCCTCAAATCTGCGCATCAGTAGCATTGATTCGTACCAGTTAAGGTAGTTTTCTTTTGTAAATTTAGTTTTGGCCATTTTTATAAAAAGTGTTGCAAAACTAACAATTTTTGGGACAGCACAAAGAGTTGGGTGAAATTGGTGCTAAATGCTGGTTTTATGGGACTATGGTATGAAGGAACCCTCATACATCGTCATTACTAAGCTCCTTTACAGCATGATGATGGCTAATCAACCCAATTACTCAATCAACTCACGCAACTTAATTCCCAAAAAAACTATCTTCGCCCCCTATGTTTTTGTTACAATCCATCCTTTTCGAACAATTTAAAAACTACGGGCGTGGTCAACTATTGCTTTGTCCTCAGGTAAATTGTTTTGTGGGAAAAAATGGGGCCGGGAAAACCAACTTATTGGATGCTATCTACTACCTCAGCTTTACCAAGAGCTTTTTTAACAGCAACGACCAGCAACATATCCAACACGACAAAAACTACTTTTTTATAGAAGCGGAAATAGAGCGAAACAACCTCACCGAAAATGTGCGCATTGCCGTTCAGCGGGGTGCAAAAAAAGTAGTGAAGGTGAACAATAATGAGCACAAAAAAATAAGTGACCATATTGGACTTTACCCCCTGGTAATGATTGCCCCCAATGATATTTTGCTCATACTGGAAGGCAGCGAGGAACGCAGAAAGTTTATTGACGGGTTTATTTCCCAATGCGATAAGGTTTATTTGAACAGTTTGCTTGCATACAACCGTGTGCTGGAGCAGCGCAACAAACAGCTTAAGCTATTTGCCGAACAACGCTATATGGATGCTGTATTGCTGCAAACCTACAATGAGCAATTGATACAATACGGCACCCTTATTTATTTAAAACGCAAAGAATTCATGGAACAATTTATCCCCGTTTTCCAGTCGTTTTATAAAACCATTTCGGGTAATCATGAATTGGTGAACATTATTTACCAATCCGATTTGCATGATAAAATGCTGGCCGACTTATTGCACCAACAACAACACAACGATTTGGCGGCACAGCGCACCACCAAAGGCATTCACAAAGATGAGCTCGCTTTCCTGATTGACGACCAGTTTTTAAAACGATTCGGCTCACAGGGGCAGCAAAAATCGTTTATAATTGCCTTAAAACTAGCACAATACGAATACCTCAAACTAAAAACCGAAACCAAACCCGTTTTGCTGCTGGATGATATTTTTGAAAAACTGGACGAACAACGCCTTAATACGCTACTAAATATGATTGCTCAGGGCGATTTCGGACAAATATTTATCACCGACACCCATTTGCAGCGCCTGCAGGATGTATTTGTAACCATGCCTCAGGTACCTGTTAAATATTTTGCAGTGGATAATGGAAGTATTAACGAGATTTGAAATATTAATTAGAGATTAGTCCCGAAGCTTCGGGATTAGGGGACAGGGGTTAGCACAATGTTATAATCAAGCGATCAATCAGCGGCTAAAAGCAGCAAAGTGAATTCATGAAAAAACCACGTAATACAAACGAGCAGAGCATTAAAGATGTAATCAGTGAGCTTTTTGAAAAAAACCACATGGGTGGAAAACTCAAGGAAATAAACATCATTAATAATTGGGAAAAGATGGTGGGAAACCTCATTGCCAAAAACACCAACAAAATATACTTTGCAAACGGTAAAATGTATTTGCAAATAGAATCAGCACCCCTGCGCACAGAACTTTCGTATTCAAAAACAAAACTGATAGAACTGGTGAACAAAGAGGCTGGTGAAGCGTTTATTGATGACGTGGTGATTAGGTGATTGTTTCTTTAACAAACTCAACCCTAATTCAAAAACGGATTATACTTCTTCTCATGTCCTATTGTGGTAGAATTTCCATGGCCACTGTAAATTCTTGTATCATCAGGCCAGGCAAACAATTTGGTGCGGATACTTTGCAATAAAACTTCGTGATTTCCACCCGGTAAATCCGTTCGACCCACACTCTCCTGAAACAATACATCGCCCACAATGGCAAACTTTTCGGCTAAATTATAAAAGGAAATGGATGCGATGGAATGCCCCGGTGTAAATGCAATGTTCAACTCACTATGGCCAAATGTGATGGTATCCTTTTCCGTTACAAAAACCTTTTCTTCCGGAATGTCAAGTGGCGGAATGTCCAATAATGCCGTCCACCTTGCCGTATCATTGTAGGTAAACAATTCGCCTTCATGCATATACAAGGAAAGT
>CALRRW020000310.1:0-3168 GCA_943370695.1 Comamonas sp. lk
TATCCGCTTCTGATGCATCCTCCCTGAAAAAAATTGTTACCTGGAAATTTTCGAGCAGGTGTTTGGACAACTTATTTCCATTGATGAGTATAATACCAAACAGGCCCAGCATAAACAGCACCAGTGAAATGCTGATAATGGATGGCAGGTATGATACCTTACGTCTTTTTTTGGTTGGGGATACTTGGGTCACGGTGATTCAGATTTAACGTAGCGAAAATACAGATTCTTTTACAGAAGCCTACACCTTAATACACAGTTAAATTGTGGGAAACTCCTGCCTGTATATTATACCCTGTATAAGGCTTCGAGTTGGGCAATAAGTGGTTGGGTATTGAATAGCGCAAGTTGGGTTGCATGTACGGTTGGGTTAAATGGATGTGTAATTAACTGTTTGATACATTCCAATAACCCTGAAACATCCGTAGGTTCAAAATAACACACAACATTGCCGCCAACCTCCGGCAAACTTGATGCATTGGCTGCAATCACCGGAACCCCACTTCGCATTCCTTCTAAAACAGGAATACCAAAACCCTCAAATTCACTTGCGTATACAAACAACGAGGCTAACTGATAAATGGCCGGAAGGTGCTCTCCCGGTAACCGTTGCAAAAACAGAACCCTTTTCTCCAATTGATGTGCTGCAATATACTGATGCAACTGTTGAGCATAAGCCGTTTGTTTTCCGATAAACACCAATTTAAGCGTTAAATCGTCCAACTGATGAAAAGCTTTCAGAACAGTCAACTGGTTTTTACGTTGCTCTATCGTGCCCACACATAACAGAAACTTATCCGGCAGGTTGTACGTTTGTTTCACTGTTTCTTTTTGAGATACAGAAGCTATTGTACCAAAACGTTCGTCACAATTTTGATACCCAACGGTGAGTTTGGTTGTCGCTGTTCCAAAATAATGCTCAATATCCAGTTTTGTTTGCAAGCTGGCAGCTATAACAACATCAGCCTTCGCGGCCGCATGTTTAAACTTTTTGCTATAAATATACCTGTCGATATTATGGTAATAATTTGGGTACCGCAAAAAAATCAAATCATGAATCGTTACGAGTTTTTTACCGGCAAATTTTTCAATACCTACAGGCAATTCATTGCTCAATCCATGGAACACATCCAGCTTTAGTTCGGTGCACATTTCGGCTATTGCGTATGTGCGCCACAAGGATGAAAACTGTTTTCCGAAAAAACTATCCGGTGTAACCAACTTCACATTTTCGCTTAGTGCATAAAAGTGTTCAAACTCGGGTTTAACGGTTGGCGTAAACAGATAATATTCATGTTGCGGAAAATGTTTTACCATTCCGTTAATCACAAAACGAGCATAGTTTCCCAATCCCGTTCCGTTGTTAAACGCCCTTTTCGCATCAAACCCTATTCTCATATTTTATACAGCAACGTTGTATTCACGAAGCGCATCATTCAACGAAGTTTTTGTATCGGTTGAAGCTTTACGTTTTCCAATAATGAGTGCGCAAGGAACCTGAAACTCCCCAGCGGCAAACTTCTTTGTATAACTTCCCGGAATCACCACCGAACGCGAAGGAACAACTCCTTTGTATTCAACGGGCTCGTCACCGGTAACATCAATTATTTTAGTGCTCATGGTTAAGGTAACACCGGCTCCCAATACAGCTTCTTTCTCTACCTTCACTCCTTCTACTACAATACAACGTGAGCCGATAAAACAATTATCTTCAATAATCACAGGTGCTGCCTGTACCGGTTCCAATACGCCACCAATACCCACACCTCCGCTTAAGTGAACGTGTTTACCTATTTGTGCGCAACTGCCCACAGTAGCCCAGGTATCCACCATTGTTCCTTCATCAACATAAGCTCCTATGTTTACGTAACTTGGCATCATAATAACACCTCGTTGCAAAAATGCTCCGTAACGGGCAATAGCATGCGGCACTACCCTTACACCTTGTTCAGCGTAATTTTTCTTCAATTTCATTTTATCATGAAACTCAAACGGCCCCACTACCATCGTTTCCATCTGCTGAATCGGAAAATACAAAATCACCGCTTTTTTCACCCAGTCGTTTACCTGCCATCCGTTTTCAGTTGGTTCGGCCGTGCGTAACTTCCCTTTATCCAGTAATTCGATTACTTCCCTGATGGCTTGTTGAGAGGATGCCTCCTTTAACAATTCCCTGTTATTCCATATCTTTTCGATGGTTTCCTGCGTGTTCATATCCGGTAAAAATTTGCGGCAAACTACTGCATTATCATCAATTAATACAAATTGATACCTTTGATTCTTAAATTTGCACCGTGAACACAAAACCGAATAACATGAAAAGACGTTCGTCAAAGAAGCCAAAGCTTATTGAACGACTTGCCGAAAAAAGTGACTTTGAAGATATTATTAAGTTGTCCAAAATCTGTTTCCCTGATACAGAACCCTGGGCTTACGAGATGCTGGAAAGTCAGTTTAAGAATTTTCCGGACGGAATGCAGATTATTGAATACGAAGGTGAAATTGTGGGGTCGGCAACAAGCTTAATTATCAGTTGGGATGAATATGATGACGACCATACCTGGAAAGAAATATGCGACAACGGCTATATTACCAATCACGATGAAGAAGGTGATACCCTATACGGAATTGAAGTAATGGTTCACCCCGACTACCAGGGATTAAAAATTGGCAGGCGTTTATATGATATGCGCAGGCAATTGTGCGTAGACAAAAACCTGAAGGCTATTTTAATTGGCGGCCGCTTGCCTAACTACTATAAGCACAGTGAGGACTTTGGTGTACGCGCCTATGTAAAAAGGGTAATCGACAAAAAAATCAAAGATCCGGTGCTTACTTTTCAGTTGAGCCAGGGTTTTACCATACAGCGCATTATCAAGGATTATTTGCCGGATGACAAAGAAAGTGAAGGATATGCGACCTTGCTGGAGTGGATTAATTTGGATTACACACCCGAAACCCGCGAGCGAAGCGTGCTCATGAAAAAAGTTCGTGTTTGTTGCATTCAATATGAGTTGCGCAAAATCACTTCGTTTAAACAGTTTGCGCAGCAATGCGAATATTTTACGGATGTGGCCTCAAACTACAAGTCGGATTTTGCCTTGTTCCCCGAATTGTTTACAACACAATTACTTTCCCTTCACGAGTATAAAAGCATGAGCCCTGAGG
>CALRRW020000311.1:0-3163 GCA_943370695.1 Comamonas sp. lk
GAAAATTCAAGCAGTTTTAATTTTATTGATTGTTGCGGGCATTGTCTCGTGTTCAAAGAAGAACGATGATGATGCAACCCCTACCCAAACCATTGTAACTACTGATTCATCAGGTGTTTCGGGGCGTTTGTATGTAGATGTTTTTGATGTAAACGGTAATGATATTTCAGGAGCAAACGTAAGTTTGTTCTTGTCGAAAGAAGATTTGGACGGGAATATTCCGTTGTATTCATTCGTGTCATCATCTGCCGGCAGAGTTGATTTCGGTTATATATTACAAGGTAACTATTATGTTACTGGCAGTAATAATAGTGGAACATTACATGACACAACAGTGGCGCAGGTATTACCCAAACGAGTACTTACCCGTAAATTGATATTGCAATAATTTAAATGGAAACTTCTTCTCTTTCCCAGCTCAAAAAGGAATTGCAAACCCTGCCACAACCTCAATTGGTGGAAACATTGATTCGGTTGGGGAAGTTTAAAAAAGAGAACAAGGAGTTGCTACATTATTTATTGTTTGAAGCACATGATGAGCAAACCTATATCAACAATATTAAAGCGGAAGTTGAATTACAGTTTACAGAAGTGAACCGCACAACAGTTTATTTTGCAAAAAAAACGATTCGCAAAATACTACGAGGCATTAGCAAGCATATCAAATATTCAGGCAAACCCGAAACTGCGGTTGAATTGCTGATTCATTTTCTGAAGCAGTTTAAGCAGTTGCCCAACCGGTTTTATGAGAGCACAGTAATGGTGAATATGTATGCGGCTCAACTCAAAAAAATAAACAAAGAGCTTGGCAAATTGCATGAGGATATTCAGTACGATTACCAACGGGAAATTGACGAACTGTAATAATTATGGGTTTTTATGATTTATCAAAAGCAGAACGAATTGAAGCGACAACGCATATTCAGGAAGCTGTTTTGTTGGATTTAAATACGAATCAACATCAACGGATGCTTTTTTACTTTGGTGATGAAGATACCTATATCCGAAAAGTCGCTTACCTGGCAATTGGTAAATTGTATCAAGCATATCCACCGCTTCAGCCGGTTATCCTCCATACATTAACAATACTTTTCGATCATCATGATTTTAAAGTGCGCCAAACGGTTATCAATGCTGCGGGGGAAGTTGGTAAGTATGCTTTCAGCAGTGTTCAGTTCTTTTTTGACAAAGGTTTGTTTGATGTTCACCACTCACCACGTAATGCTGTTATTGGTTCGGTTAAAAAAATGGGGGAGGTAAATCCCGTTCCTGTTTTGAGCTGGGCGCAAACCTATTTACACCATACGGATAAGGAGGTCCGCAGGGAGATTTGTCATGGCATAGAACTTCGCGGCAGGAAATACCCACAGGATATTTTACCCTTATTGCAACAGTTAGAGTTTGATAAAACGGCTAGGGTACGCAATACACTGGTGCATGTACTGGGACAAATTGCCTACAAAAAAGGTTGTTTGGAAACCGTTATCCATCATTTACAACATTGGCAAAACAAACAACTGGTAAAAGATGCCCTTGCCGAGATTATCGATGTGCATTACAGGTACCGCAACTTTTCGGTGTATACCCAACAGCAGGCAACGGATTATATTGAGAAGAATAATCCGTTGGGTTGAGTTGTTATTGTTCTTTGTTTTTCTGCGATAACAGCAGCATCACAAATGCAACACTTCCGGCAGCTAGAATGAGGATGTACCAGTATTTTCCCTTCGTGTAAAAGTCATAAGCCAGGTATCCGATCATTGCAAAAAACAAAACACCTCTAACGATCATTCCTGATTTTTGAGTCGGCTTCATTTTTTTTACAATGAAATAATAAATTAACATCACAACGATTGCAATTGCAACCAACCAAAGCATTTGAGGTGTTTCCATTAATCGAGGTTTAACAATTGTTTGAACTTATCGAAGATAGCCGTGTTTTGGTAGATACCTGCAAATTGTTCTGCTCCGGGGCCATAGGCAAACACCGGAACCATAATGCCTGTGTGTTTTTTGTAAGTATATTTTGGAATAAATCCTTTGGGGTTTTCTTTGTTTATTGTGAGTGCCAGTCCTCCTGTTTCATGGTCGGCTGTAACCACTACCAATACATCTTTTTCTTTTTGTGCGTAATCCAAAACCGCATTGATGGTTTCGTTAAAATCAAGCAATTCGGTTTTCATGTATTCATAATCATTTGCATGTCCGCCCCAATCAATTTGTGAACCTTCAATCATCAACATATAGCCGTTTTTATTTTGCGCCAACAATTCAATTGCATTCAGTGAAGCGGTTTTCAAATAGTTACCGCGACCATCCAGCATGCGTTTCATTCCGTCTGTTGCCAATGTGTATACCAGTTTGGTTGCTGTTTGGTGTTTATAGTTATTCAGTGTATCTGATACGGTAACAAATCCTTTTTGTTGGAGTTCATTATACAAATTGCGTTTATCGGCACGGTCTTCAAAAAACCGGTTACCGCCACCAATGGCAATGTCACAATTTCCTTTGAGAAGAAACAGGGCAATATCATCTTCGCTATTGCGGCTGCCAACATGTGCAAAAAAAGAAGCAGGAGTGGCGTGTGTAACCGATGATGTTGCTACAACACCGGTTGCCCTGTTTTGCTTTTTCATTTTTTCAAATAAACTTTCATATGCTACCGTATCGGCACCCACACCAATGGCTCCGTTAAATGTTTTTTTGCCTATTGAAAATACTGTGGCACCGGCACCGCTATCTGTTACATAATCATCGGCTGAATGTGTTTTGCTTAATCCAATCACCGGAAATCGTTCAAATGCATTCTGACCGTTGTATTCGCTCATGGCTCCGCTTATCTGGGCCAATCCCATACCATCGCCAATTAAAAAAATTACTTTTTTGGGTTTGGATACAGTCGCTCTGGTAAATGCAAATCCGATGCAGGTAATAATGAGTAAGCTTATAAAGCTTACAGGCAGGATAAACTTGTTTTTCATGGAAGCGAAAGTAAGTAAAAATGTACTATGGTGATATTGTACCAATGTTAATATTGAGAATGTTTTGGTATGCTTATGCCAGCTCAAATATTTTTCCGGGAAGGCTCCTGATGATGCCTTTAAATTCCATTTGAAGTAATTGAAGGGATAAATTACTCGGGTCAATTTGGAGGGCGAAGGCA
>CALRRW020000312.1:0-3161 GCA_943370695.1 Comamonas sp. lk
ATAAGCCTAACGGCAAATGTTGGTACACATGGTGTGCAAACATGGTATTACAGAGATAATGGAGGTGCATGGAATGTATTATCGAGCAGTACCTCTTCATTTATTACAGATTACAACACGGGGGTTTCAGTAAGTACATCAAGAGAATACAGGGCATTGATTCGCAAATCAAACATCTGTGCTTACGATACAAGTGCTTCAACAACTGTAACCATTAATCCACGTTCGGTATCTGCGGATTTAGGTATTGTTCCTACTGCGAATGCATCAACTGTTTGTTCAGGTAATATTGTTACCATTAGTGTAAGTCCTGGTTCTGGTAACAGTATTCAAAAATGGATTTACAGGCAAAATGGGGGAGCATGGACTGACTTTGCGTATACTTCGTCTACTTCAGTGAATGACTACAACACATCAAATATTCTTTCAGCGATAACAAGAGAGTACCGTGCTATCATTGTAAAGGGTGCAGGTTGTTCAACTGATACCTCGGCATTGGTTTTGGTAACCATTAGTCCGATTGGATTTGGAAATCAGTCGAGTGTTGTTCCGGTTGCCAGTAAAGCAGCTATTTGTTCAGGTTCGAATGTGACCCTCTCAGTGAGTGGTTTCAGCGGAACATCTGTAGCACGTTGGTTGTTCCGAGATAATAATACGGGAGCATGGAATATTTTGTATTCATCGGCAACATCTATTACCGATTTTAACACACAAACATTAGTGGCGTTCACCCGTCAGTATCGTGCTATTGTTAACAACAATTCAGGTTGTTCAACTGATACTACGGCAGAGGTTTCGGTTGCGGTAAATCCAATTACAAACGGTGTGGTTGCTATTCCTACCCAGGCATCATTGCCAACGGTATGTGCAGGCAATCCAATCAATGTATTTATCAATCCGGGAGCAGGTAGAGTTGTTTCGCATTGGTTGTACTCAGAAACACCGGGCAATTGGAATGTGTTTAGCACTACCAGTGCAACATCCATCAATGACTTTAACACAACGGTTATTGCAAACACTACCCGTCAGTATCGTGCAATTTTGACAAGTGCAGCGGGTTGTAGTTCAGATAGTGCTACAGTTGTAAGTGTAAATATTAATTTGATAACCAATGGAACAAACCTTTCGGTTACTCCAAACACAACTACACCAACAATTTGTTCAGGCACTACTTCAATTGTAAGTGTAAGTGGATTTTCGGGTACCGTTGTAAAATGGTTATACCGCGACAGTGTGGTTGATGGCTGGTCAAGTATTAGCAATACCAACTTCACGTTATTCCATAACAGTACATTTGTTTCATATCCGAGAACACGTACTTACCGGGCTATTATCTACAATGCGAACAATTGCAGCTACGACACAACAGCAGCCGTGCAACTTCAAATCAACCCTCAGTTGGCAGGCAATGCAAACTCAATTGTTCCAACAAGCAATGTTCCTTCATCTTGTACAGGAAGTACAATCAATCTTTCTGCAACCGGATTTATCAATGGAGGCTCAGTAACCGGATGGTTATACGCTGATAATGGTGGCAACTGGATTGTAATGGGTGTTTCGGGAGCAAGTGTTAACCATGCTATTAATGTGGTAGGACCTGTGAGTCGCCAGTATCGTGCACTTGTGTTTACGGGTTGTCAAACAGATACAACCGGAGCGCTGACCATTATATTGGATAAATATCCGGCCAAACCAAACATTACGGTTTCAACAGGAACTGATTCGCTGGTGTGCAGTGAAACTGCTGCAACTTATGAATGGAGATTAAACGGAAATATTATACCGGGAGCAACGGGTAATGTTCATGTAGCAACAGTAAGTGGGGTTTATTCGGTTCAGATAGGTAATGCCGCTGGATGTAAAACACTTTCTGATAACTATACTCATGGAATGGTTGGATTGGAGAAAGTATTTGCGAACACAAAAATTGCTGTATATCCTAACCCTACAACTACCGGAGATGTAACCATCGAATGGCAAGGTCTTTCGGTTGAAAAAGCTAAGCTTGTGGTGATGGATATGCTGGGAAGAGTGGTGTTGCAACAAGAAGTAGGCGTTCAAAATACATCTTCAACCAATATAGACCTATCAGGAGAAAAAGGAGGAATATACTTCATCACACTTTCGGCAAACGGAGATACTGTTACCCGTAAAGTATCCTATCATAAATAACAAACCAAGTTGTTTATAACATAAAAAAAGCGAGTCATCATTGGCTCGCTTTTTTTATGTTAAAGTATTAAACAAACAGTAAAACAATAGCAATTGCAGCGGGAATAGTTTGTATATAAAGAATACTTTTTTGTGCTGTTAGAGCTCCATATATTCCAGCTACAGCTATGCATCCTAAAAAGAACAACGCAACATTTTTGCTCCACTCTGCATCGCCAATGCATAGCGACCAGATTAATCCGGCAGCTAAAAACCCATTGTATAATCCCTGATTGGCAGCGAATGTCTTGGTAGGCACAAACAACTCCTTAGGTATACTTTTAAAAACTTTAGGACCACGCGTTGTCCATAAAAACATTTCCAAAACAAGGATGTAAATATGCAATGCTGCAATAATGCCAATCATGATATTGGCGAGTATGATTGTTGTTTCCATTTCAGTTAAAATTTATTGACCGCTAATTACGCAATTTATTTTCGGGAGTTAGTGTTTATCGCCACAGATTAACACAGATTCTTTTATCTGGTAAATTTGTGAGCATTTTATTTGATAATAAAAAAGGAAGGTCTGTGCTATTCTGTGGCATTTTAACAGCAGCCTATTCAACTATTCAATGTTGATATCATAAAGGTATAACAACCCGCTTAATGAATGTGCCGCAAATGTTGCCTTTTTTATTTTGTTCAGGTTGGGGTCGATTAAAAAATGCATGTTGGTGGTGAAGTCCACTCCTGATAGATCCGTTTGCATAAATACAGCTTCCATAAAATTGCAATGTTGGATGGTGCATTTTGACAGATCCGCTTGCGTAAAGTTTGCTCCTGTAAGGTTTGAATGGATAAAGGAACTTTTGTTCAGTTTCTTTTTGTCGAATGAAGCATAACTTAAGTTGCAGGAAACAAATTTAGCGGCAAATCCAAAATCCTTAACACGGCTGAAATTTACACCCATCAGTTTGCATTCAGTAAATGAACAGTCCTTAATGCTG
>CALRRW020000313.1:0-3159 GCA_943370695.1 Comamonas sp. lk
TTTAAAGGTATCGTTCTCTTCGCTTTCTAGCACAAAATCTGCGTCACGGGTTAGTTTTACCGTGTAAGCATCAAACTGGTTGTAATTAAAAATAGAGAAAATATGTTTTAACGAACTGCGAATCACATCATCCAAAAAGAGGATATAGGTGTTTTCATCGTTGCGGGGTAAAATGTAAAACCGTTTTAGCGGATTATTCGGTATTTCAATAAGGGCATGTTTGGGCTTGAGGTATTCCGTTGTGTCACTTAGCCTTACAGCCAGGTAAATAGAGCGGTCGCGCAGGTGAGGGGTCTGTTTTAAATCGTCAATTAAAATGGGGAAGAGGTATGGCAAAACTTCTTTGTGAAAATATTCCTTCACCGGTATTTTTTGCTCGTCTGTTAATTGCAACTCATTAATGATGAATATTTTTTGCAACGCCAGTTCTTTTAAAATAGCGTTGTACACTTTGTTAAACCGGTCTTGTTGAATAACGGCTATTCGCTGGATTTCGGCAAGCGTGATATCGGCCGAAAATTGAGTTTCCGATTGGGGTTTCCGCACCGTTTTTTTTTCGCCCCTGCGCAAGGTAGCCACACGAACCCTGAAGAATTCATCGTTATTGGAAGAAAAAATAGCCAAAAACTTAAGGCGTTCCAACAGCGGTGTTTCAATATTTTCGGCCTCCTGTAAAACGCGTTCGTTAAACAGCATCCAGCTTATTTCTTTGTCCTTATATAAATAGCCCTGGTATTCTTTTATCATAACTTAACATTGGCAAAAATAGCATTTAACAGGCATCTATCCATATCAGTTACCCACCAAAAGGGGGATTAGATGTTGGAAATAGACAGCCTGTACCAAATAATTAACAATAAAATAATATTGAAAAGGATGGAGCACAGGCCTCTGTTTTTATTGCAAAAAAGGGTTAGTTTCGCGATATTAATTCTAATAATCTGTTTATGAAAAAAGTATTGTTGCTTGTAGCCGCCTTGTCTGGATTGGCCGTATCAGCGCAAAAAAATGCTATTGAGAGTGCCGCCATTTACTTGAGAAATGGGGAGATGGAAGACGCAAAAAAATCAATCGATGCAGCTGCAGTGAATGATGAAACTAAAAATGACCCGAAAATGTGGTTTTACCGTGCTGCAGTGTATGATACCCTTTACCGCAATCCGGAGTATGCCAAATTGCTAGGGGCAGATGGTGTTGAGAACATGGCTATTGCCTGCAAAAAATGTGTGGAAACAGATACCAAGGACCGCTACAGCGATTACTGCGATGTGGCTATCGTAAACAGTGCATTTGCAACATACAATAAGGCAATAGAATTTAGCCAGGCCAAGGATTCGAAAAATGCAGCCAAGTATTTTCAATATACGCTGGATGTAATTCCTTTTGATAAAGGAAACGACCTCAAGAAAAACAATATCAACGAAAAAAATATCCTGTTAAGTTTGGCCGATTTGGGTTTAAAAACCCAGGATTATGCTGCTGCCAAAACCAATTTGCAAAAATTGATTGATATGGATTACCAGGATCCGATTGTGTATTTATTGATGGGAAATATCCTGTTCACCGAAAAAGATACAGCAAAAGGAATGACCTATATTGAACTCGGCCGTTCCAAATTCCAAACCGATAAGGACCTTATTAATATGGAATTGAATATTTACATGGCACAAGGGCGCCAGGATATTCTGTTAAAAAAACTGGATGACGCTTTGGGGTTGGATAATGAGAATGTTACACTATTGTTTGTAAGGGGAAATGTGTACGATAATTATGCTGCCAATGCAGTTAAAAATGCCAAACAAGCAAGAGATACCTCGGCCATATTGCTCAAAAAATCGAAGGTACAAACCAATGCCGGAATAAAAGCTAAGATGGAAGCCGCAGCTAAATCTAACGCAAAACTTTCCGATTCATTGTTCCGCATGCAAAAGCAATATGTGGCCAAAGCCGAAGCCGATTACAAAAAGGTGGTTGAGTTAAAAGAAGACAATATTGATGCGTATTACAATTTGGGAGCGTTAACCAATAACAAAACCACCGAAATTGTTGAACGCATGAACGCCATATCGGCACCAACACAAGCCGAATACGATAAAAAATGGGGCGCCATGAAAAAAGAACAAGATGCTATTTTGATCGTAGCATTGGGTTATTTTACCAAAGCATTGGAATATGCCGAAGGTTTGCCCGAAACTGATGCCGCAGCCAAAGAATATAAAAACGGTACCATGAAGAGTATTTTATTAAGTATGCAACAAGTGTATGCAAACTTAGGAGATGAGCAAAAAACCATCGAAACCAAAAAGAAGAGAATGGCTTTGGAGGATGAATAAGCTTACCGTTAAGAGTTAAATAAAAAGAATAAGGAGCAGAGTTGCTCCTTATTCTTTACAATATCTATTTAACATAATATTAATTATAAGGTGATTAATGTGGGGCGAAAAGGCCTATTTAACTGGCTTTCCAGGTAATTCGTTACTGTACATCTGAGCCAAGGCTGCAAATGAAATCCTGTTTGCAGCCCTGGTTGATGGTGAATGCAGGACAACAACTTCAATCACCCGATTCTGATAATTTAGCTTGGCGTGAAGCGGTTTTTTACCAGGCCGTATAATGATATTGGTTTGCCTGGTTGTCAAATATTGTTTGAACCAACGCAAGGCGCTTACTTTTCCGGAACTGCTTGTTAAGATGATTTTGGCAATGTTGGGATGCTCATCCAGTATCTGAAAAATATCCATTGGCGATATCAACTCCAGTTTTTCGTCCAGTGAACTGCCATCGTTCCGGTGCACAATTTGTCCCATATCGGTAATGGCAACCTTAAGATGCTTTAGTAAGTTTTTACGTTCGTTGACGGCAGCTAATCCCGCAAAGTGCAATAGTTTGTGCCCACTTATTTGCGCAATAATTTTCCAAAACAGGTTATTGACATTGGGATAAAAGAAATCGTATGACCAGTTGCGTTTGGCCGAAGGGAAAGTGCCTATCATCAGGCAGGTTGCACCTTCAGGTGCATACCAACCCCAAGGGTGTTGTTCAAGCTCTTTCATGCAAAATGACTTTTCAACTCATCTGTATTCTAACAAGCTATTGGTACACAAAAATATTACCTCTGCCCTTGCGGTTTTCCGCCACCACTTTTAAAACCGGGCTTTT
>CALRRW020000314.1:0-3149 GCA_943370695.1 Comamonas sp. lk
TTTGAGGTATGACAATTCTGCATCCAGTTTTTCCTGTTGCGCTTGTTTCCAGAGGTTGCTCATTTTTAAGGTGAATGCCAGGAAGAAAATAGCAACGGCAAACACAAAATTATGTCCAAGGAAAAACGGAAGAAAACTTTTGGGTGGTCCCTTTGGCATACCTAAATCAGGTCCTTGCAGCATGGGTTTAAAGTGGTGGTGCATTTTTGGGAAAAGCGCATTGGGAGTAAAAATGATAACCGCCAAACAAATAAGGATACAAATGGTAAACAGGAAATATTTCTTTTGAAAATAGAGTTTGGGGATAAGAAGCAGGTAACTTAAGTAAAAGAAAATAACCATTAAAATATAAGTGAAGAACTCACGCTGAAAAGGCGGGATTTGAAAAAGCGAAAGGGAATTCATCAAATCGGGTGAAAACAGAATGGGCATTGACAGGAACAATATTATTCCGGTAATGTGGAGCCAAACTTGCATCGGGACTTTAGAGGGAATTATCATGTAACAAATGTACTGTGGAAAACAGGCTTTTATTAAAATTGAGGTAAAAAGGAGGGAGTTAGCGGTTTTCTGTACCTTGTGGCTCAGTTATTCAATTTGTGTTATATAGCTCTTCTACATGCTTTTATTGGCTTTTAAGAATCAAGTCACTTATTTGCTGTAACCTGCTGCGTGTTTCCTTATACTTGTGGAGAGCGTGTCATGCCCTGTATTTTAGGTAAATTTTAAATAGTCCGGAAACGGAAAACCTTAAACAGCAAACTGCAAACTTCCCTGAATAAAGGTTTGAAAAAATGTGAAATTACTTTAGGTTTGACTTCTTAAATAAAAAGTGACGGATTTTTTAGCATGAGCAGAATTAAGCTGAATATTGTAGGACTGAGTTCGGGGCAAAGTAACGGCTCTTATACATTGATACTTGGTGAGGAAAACGGAAGGCGTAAACTTCCGATTATTATCGGCAGTTTTGAGGCTCAGGCTATTGCTATCGAAATAGAAAAAATCGTTCCGTTTCGCCCTATGACACATGATTTGTTTGTATCGTTTTGCAAAACATTTAATATTCAAATAATTGAAATTGAAATTTATAATTTAATTGACGGGGTATTTCATGCAAAGTTGTTGTGTGAGGTGGATGGTGAGCAGCGCGAGATTGATGCCCGTACTTCTGATTCAATAGCGTTGGCAGTAAGATTTAAGTGCCCTATTTACACCTACGAAGACATTATGGAAACGGCCGGTGTGGTGTTTAACGATGATATGGATGATATCATGGAAGAATCCGAACCACAGGCGTCTCCGGCAAAAAAAGAAAATGATTTTACAACAAAATCTTCAGCTCAATTAGAGCAGTTACTGGAAGAAGCCTTAAAGGATGAGGATTACCAGAAGGCTGCCATTATCAGGGATGAATTAAACAAACGGAAATAAAAATATATGGAAAGATTTAGCGGACTTATTGGGGTTGTTTTGATATTGGCAATCGCTTTTTTATTATCCAATAACCGCAAAGCCATCAACTATCGTTTGGTCTTCAGCGGCCTCGGGCTGCAATTGGTGTTAGCATTGTTTATTCTGAAAACCACAGTTGGGCAAAATGTTTTTGCCTGGATTGGTAATAGTATTTCCAAACTGTTGCAAATGGCCGATAAAGGGGGTGAGTTTGTGTTTGGCGGTTTGGTAAAACCCGAATTGCTCAAGCCTATTTTTGGCGACCAATACAGCTTCTTATTTATGTTCAAAATTATGCCCACCATCATTTTTGTGGCGGTAATGGTAAATATTGCCTACCATATTGGGTTGATGCAAATGATTGTTTCGTTTTTTGCGCGGATTGTTCATTTTTTAATGCGGGCAAGTGGAAGCGAGGCTTTATCAAATGTTGCTTCGGCATTTGTGGGTCAGGTGGAGGCACAAATCATGATTAAACCTTACCTCAACTCAATGACCAAAAGCGAATTGCTGGCGAGCATGGCCGGAAGTATGGCCTGTATTGCAGGTGGCGTGATGGCTGTATATATTATGATGGGGGTACCAGCTCCGTATTTGCTTGCGGCCAGTATTATGGCTGCCCCGGCCAGTTTGGTAATTGCCAAAATTGTGTGGCCCGAAACAGAAGAATCGGCAACAAAAGGTGCTGTGAAACTAGAGGTAAAAAAGACACATGCTAATTTGGTAGATGCTATTTCTCATGGTGCAAGTGATGGTTTAAAAGTGAGTTTAAATGTAATCGCCATGCTGATTGGTTTTATTGCGTTAATCGCTTTAGTCAATTTTATATTGTCAAAGTTTGGTTTATGGATAGGCGGGATGGGAGCTGATTTTTCAGCAATTGGAATTGATGTAAACCATTTTGATTTGAACACGATTTTAGGTTCACTGTTTTCGGTGTTTGCTTATGCAATGGGTGTACCCAGTCAGGATACATTTATTGTAGGTTCGTTAATGGGAACCAAAATGGTTATAAATGAATTTGTGGCGTATACAAATTTAGCGCCAATGATTGCTCAGGGCGTATTGCAACCTAAATCGGTATTAATTGTAAGTTTTGCGTTGTGTGGATTTGCTAATTTTAGTTCCATTGCCATCCAGGTTGGTGGTATTGGTGAACTTGCTCCATCCCGCAGAGCTGATTTGGCCCGATTAGGCTTTAGGGCTTTAATATGCGGAACTTTGGCATCTTACCTTTCGGCAACCATTGCCGGGATTTTAATGTAATTTTACTGTATTGCGTAACCCACACCCACTGACATCAAATAGGCCTGATAGGGTTTAGTGGTTGTTTCTGCACTGCTCGACTGGTAGCTGTTCTTAGGGAATTTGAAACTTGCGTTTACATTATCAATATTGAGGGATAAGAAAAAACTTTTGGGTAAGGTGTATTTTGCTGTTAAGCCATAGCCAATTGCAGGAGCCTGGTCTCTTGCCGATTCAATCGTTTTGGTATATGCATTGCCTCCATATGTTGTGGTGTATACAAGTGCAGGACTGGTGAGTGAAATGAAACCGACCAATAACCGAATATCAAGGGTTAGTTTTTTTTTACCCAGTGTTAAATATCCTCCTGCTAAGGCCGATGATGATTTGTACTTTTCGTCAGTACTAACTGTTTGTGTTGTTCCTTGCGAAGCAGTACTGTTTGTTTGCGA
>CALRRW020000315.1:0-3141 GCA_943370695.1 Comamonas sp. lk
TCAACAAACACTAATGGCTCATCAACAGGGTTATCTTACGCGTGGGATTTTGGAGATGGAACTTCATCTACTTTAAAGAATCCTGTTAAAACGTATAGCAGTCCAGGAGCCAAAGCGGTTCGGTTAACGATTAGCGACAGTGCACAAGGATGTTTTTCAAGGGCTCACGACACAATTTTAATCACTGCTCCTCTTTGCGAGGCAAATTTTTCATTAGCTATAGATACTGCCACTCCTTTTCTTTTTTATATTCTAAACACAAGTATTATTCGTCCTGCATCAACCTTCTTCTGGGACTTTGGAGATGGGGCAACCTCAAATCTGATGATTCCTACACATACTTATAGCAGCTTTGGAACATACTATGTTTGTCTCACGGTTTCTGATACATTATGTACAAGTACCTATTGCGATTCGATTGGGATGGATTCAACTGGCAGATTGCTTAAATCAGGGGCTTTTGGTTTCAAAACGCTTGATTACACAACATTATCCACAACAACCGGTATAAATACTGCAAAAGAGATTACTCAAAACATGCAGATTCATCCGAACCCAACCGTAGGTGAATTTACAATCAACTTTACGAGTGAAATGATTGCGGAAGGAACAATACAAATATCAGATATTACCGGAAAGGTACTTCTAGCAACTATTCTAAACACAAGCATTGGAGAGAATACAAAAACAATTGATATCAGTTCTCTTAAACCATCTATTTATTTTGTTCATATTGCCACCGCAAACAGCTATAAAGCTTTTAAAATAATCAAACAATAAATGCCTTAACACCCAATAGTATTATTGATGACAGAAGCTGAGCTCATAAATGGATGTATACAAAATGATAGACGTTGTCAAAACCAACTCTATAAGCTATACTTTCCATTTATGAGCAAAATTGCTATTCGTTATTATGATAATATTGACGATGCAGTTGCCAGTATTAATATGGCTTTTTTAAAACTACTTCAGAATATAAATAGTTATGATCCCAGCTATAAACTAGCAACATATTTAGGAAGAATATTGGTGAATACTATTTTGAATGACATCAAATCAAAAACAAAATATGTTTTATTGTTTTTGGAGGATTACGAAGAAGAAACCCAATTTCAGTTTACGATAAATGAATCGGAAGCAGCTTTAGACTATAAAGATATTCTTAAGATTATATCCCTGTTGCCAACACTGCACCGTGGAGCATTTAATCTATATGTTATTGATGGTTATTCGCACGCAGAAATAGCTGAAATGTTAAACATAACTCAAGCCTATTCGAAATGGCTCGTGCACGATTCCAGAAAACGCATAATGGTTATTTTAAGCGTAATGAATCAAACAGTTAAAAAATTTAAAATGGTTTTGTAATGAAACAACAGAATTTAAACACGGTAATAAAGGATGGACTCTCAAATGGTGAAGGCTTGCCCTATAAAGACGAGTACTGGAATAAAATGGATGATCTGTTAAGTAAGAACATGCCAAGTAATGAAACGCAGTATACCGTAACAAAAGTTGCCAAGGTATCGAGAGGCTTGCAACTTACTGCCGCGTTATCTATTGCTACTTCAATTGCGGTTATTACATACTACACCGTGTTTTCTACTTCGAATTCGTCTACTCAACCAAAGATTCAGCAGCCAAACAACCAAACACATTTGGCATCTGAACATCCTACTATTGACAATCATTCCATAACAAATTCAACATCAGATAAAGCTAGTGATAAACAAGAAAAAAACACTGTTGAGCAAACAAATAATGTTTCATCAAATAGTTCTGCCGCTAACCCAACTGTTCAATTAGAACAAACAACTCACACAAAACCAACCTCACTCAAATCCCCTATTGATAACAGTATAAATAAGGAAATTTATGAAAAAAGTAAGGGCAATAAGAGTCGTCAATCACCTCTTTTTATAGATAATACCCCCATTATCAATACCCAAACTACTGTTGATAATACCCCAGCTATTCGTCAAAACCAATACTCTAATACAGAAGAGACTCAAAATACAGAAGGGCTTATTACAAAAACTGTTGACTTTAATTTAATAGAGCCCGCCCAGAGCAATAGAATGGAGATAAAAGTTAGCAACAACCAGAATCAACCTTCATTACTAAAACACCCCAATCGTCATCGTATTATTCAACATGCATCTATTTCACCTTTTGCAGGAGTAACTTATAAGAACCGTGAGCAAACGTATACTTCTGAAGGTATCATTTACACAAATCCCAAACAGACTCATTTTGTATCAGGTATAAACCTTCAGTTGGAAAGCAAGTATTTTGCACTGCGTACTGGGTTAGGTATAAGTACTACCCAACTCAATTCATCTTTTGAGACACTTGAAAACAAATACACCAGTGATACAAATTATATCATTGTAAATTCGGCTTATCAAACAACTCTTTCAGGAAAACCAATTGCACTCATTCGCCAGCAAATAGACTCTTCCATCACCTTCAGTCAAGAGCATTTACATAAAGGTGCTGCAGAATACACTTATCTTATTATTCCACTTACAATTCAATATCGCATGGCTCATAAGAGGTGCTCTTTTTTTATTGAAGGAGGAACCTTGCACAATGTTATACTCACAACTCAATCAAACGGTTCTTTTTTATCTGCGTCATCTGATACAAAAGTATTGATACCAAAATATACGTTACAATTCACCGGAGGAACAGGTATAGGATACGCCCTCAATTCAAAATATACTTTAGAAGCTCAATACAATTATGCATTATTAGGTAAGCATACATCATCGCCTGTAAATTGGCTTAACAACGCTCACTTATTTACAATCATGCTTACCCGCAACCTCTGGTAGGATTGTTCGACAAGTTTCTAACAAAAAAAATCCGAACACAAACTGCATTCGGATTTACTTTTTTAGATTTCCTTTCGAAATTCGATATTCTTAATTGATTCCTCTAAACAATCGCTTCCACCTGATCTTGTTAATCCCGGTAGCATTGGTATCCCAGCTCATCCATACAAACAATGCTTTTCCCACAATATGATCTTCGGGAACAAAACCCCAAAAGCGCGAATCGGCTGAATTGTGGCGGTTATCACCCATCATAAAATAGTAGTTGTACTTAAATTGATAGGTCGTAATTTCTTTGCCG
>CALRRW020000316.1:0-3140 GCA_943370695.1 Comamonas sp. lk
TATTTAGACATATCGTCAATTTTCTCGTTATGCAGAAACTTAATTGAATTATCAAATATAGCTTGGTATCTGATAGAAGATGACATTTCAGAAAGCGAACTTGATTTTCGCCTAAAACTATTTATTTATCACGATTTTGTTTCTACTAAAGAGGTTTTTAATCAATTACTTTTCAATCAAGAAACTAGTGACTACTTATGTGAGAAAATCGATTTTTATAAAGACTATCTTCAATCTCACGAACATTTCGAAAAACTTAACAGTGATATAAAAAAGCTCATTTTAAAAGGAAAAAAAAGTCTTTTACTAACTCAATTTGAAATTGCAAAAAAAAGAAATATTGATTTTGATGAATTCAAAGCTTACTACCAACTACTATCTTTATATACTCATTCGACTCAATCATCAATCACTCATTTAGTTTATTCACAAACAGAAGAGAAAAATCAAAAAGTTGACTTTAATAGTTTAATCTTATCATTGAATTTATTTTATACTTCCTCATTTTTAGCAATGATAATTAAGTCAGTTGGGGAGCTTTGGGAAATAAAATTTGCAAAGCCAAACTCAAAGAAAATCGTAGAAGAATATTCAAACACTATAAGAAACTGCAGGTAACAGCACCCAAACTCCATGCCGGCTAGGCGTCTAAATTTCGGCATTTCGTTTACGTACTTTTGTTATCTTAGCACGACAATTAAACGCTCCGCAATCGGCAACTGCGCAAGTTTGCTATACGTTACCTACAAGTGTAGGGCGACACGAACAACGACAAACAACATGAAATTGACAATAATAATTGGACTTTTAATCTTGGTAGCAATCGGATTTTTATTGGCTTGTAACAACAAACCTCAAGACAAATCCAACAAAAAAAGTTTTGAAGAAATACTTAACGACCCACGAGTAAACTCAAGAGAAGTCGGAGAACGTGAAGGCATTAAATATTTCCAAGTTGAAAAAAACGGCAAGACTGGTTTTCGTGACTTGGACGGAAAAATTGTAATTGAGCCAATTTACGATATGGCTGAAATGTTTTCTGAAGGGTTCTCTGCTGTTCAAGTTGGTGACAAGTGGGGACTAATTGACGAAAGTGGAAAGTATATCATTGAACCCAAATTTGAATATTTAGGTAGCGTTCATAACGGACTTGCAAGCTATCATGCTAACGACAAATACGGTTTTGTGGACATTAAAGGAGAAGAAAAAATAAAACCTCAATTTGATTGGGTTGACGAATTTTCTGAAGGACTTTGCGTGGTTCGTAATGACAAGGGAAAACACGGTTACATTGATACGACAGGGAAAATAATAATAGCCTTTCAATTTCAATACGCCAACAAATTTGAGAACGGACAAGCAAAATTTCAATTGAATAATCTTTGGGGAGCATTAGATAAAACGGGCAAAATAATTGTTGAACCGAAACACAAATACACGAGTGAGTATTAACTCGAAAGAAACACCAGCAGGTAACAGGCTTTTGGCAAAAAGGCAGGTATAGTGCTTAAAATGGAATCAATCAAATGAACCCTCTTTTTTCACATCAAGAATTATACAAGGAACTGGAAGCTTCCCTATTGAAAAGCAATGGGGCCCAACGGAAAATTTGGGTGGCCACGATTGTTGAAAACAAGATTGACATTCCAGAACTTTCTAACTTGTTGAAGGGGGACCGGAAAATTGCCACCCGTTTTTTATGGCTGCTGAGTGAGATTGGCCTGTTTAACCCGAATACCTTATTTGCGGAGCTTCCTTTTTTGTGGGAGGTATGCCGGGAGCTCAATCCTCTGTACAAAACGTCCTTTGCTTCCTTTTGGCTCATTGCCGGTGTTCCGCCTCAAAATGAAAGCGAGGCCATTGATGTGTTGTTTCACTGGGTATTGTCTCCGGCTATCAATGTCACCATCAAATCGAGGGCAATTATGGTGTTGCTTAAACTTACCCAAAAATACCCCGAACTGAAAAATGAATTAAAATTGTGCATCGAGGATCAGCAGGACAAATACTCCAAGGACTTTGCAAAAAGAGTAACCAAAATATTAACGGCACTCGAACAATAATGCGGCTTGATTGTTGTATTTTTTGAGGTTAAGGTAATTCAAACCATGAACGGTACGCTCCATTGGTTCATTTATGTTACACTTACCGCAAAACAACCTATCTTCGGATTACGTGAGGGACAAGATGATTGAACCCCATGCGAAAAGTAAAAAAACAATTTAACCAACAGGTAATCTTGAAACTGAAATTCCACATACTGATAACCTTGTTTGTTCTGAGTGCTGTTAAGTTTCAGGCAGCTGCGGCATTCAACCCGGAACGGGAGTTTGAGCTGCGTGTGGTATTCCTCAACGACACACTTCATGTAACCACCGACAGCAGTATTTTGGTTCCCTTCAACATGCCCCTTTCGCACTCTTCGCTGGAATTGTTTTATGCTACGCTGAATGCATCACACTGGCAACCGTTGGTGGATACATTGCTCAGCTATCAGCGAAGCAAACAGCTAAACGACTGGATGTATTACCAGCTCATTCGCAAAACGGCCCAACAAATTGCACCCAAAGCCGACAACTACCTGCGGTATACACTTTACAAATGGTTTCTGCTTTCGGCAAGCGGCTATGATGCCACGCTGGGAATCGGAAACAAGGAGTTGCTGTTTTACATTTATACGGTAGAAAACATTTACGATATTCCTTTTTACACCAAAAATGAAAAAACGTATATGTGCCTCAACTACCACGATTATGGCAAAATTGATTTTGATACAGATACCATCCGCGAAGTAAACTTACCTGTACCGGGAGCCACCAAAGCTTTTTCTTATAAAATTACGCGGATACCCGATTTTAAGGATGCCGATTATATTGAGAAGGAGTTGAAGTTCCGTTTTAGGGGCAAAACAAACCGCTTCAAAGTAAAATTGAATCCTATGATGCAGGCCATGCTCACCAACTATCCGGTGGTGGATTTTGAATTGTATTTTAATATTCCCTTAAGCAGCGGCACGTATGCTTCGCTCATTCCCCCGCTCAAAAACCAGGTGAAAGGCATGAGCCAGAAAAAAGGCGTTGATTACCTGATGCGGTTTACCCGTTATGCATTTTTATACGAAAGCGACCAAAACCATTTTG
>CALRRW020000317.1:0-3140 GCA_943370695.1 Comamonas sp. lk
AAACGGTAATAGGATAAAAGCTATTGGCATTTGTCTCAAAGTTTCCACCATTAGCTGGGGTATACGGCACAGCACAGGAAGGTAAAATAACCACGGATTGACTCGCTACCGAAACACCACCATTGATGGATAGTGTTACCGTAAAAGGGCCTCCACTTGTATACGTTTTTGAAGGATTGGCCAATGTACTATTTGTACCATCGCCAAAATCCCAATTGTATGAGGTAGCCCCAACCGAACTGCTGTTAAACTGAACCGCACTAAATGAATACCCGAAAGCGGTGGCCATTGAAAAAGCAGCCATTGGCGGTGGTGGAACGGTGAATACATCTGTTGAATACAATCCTCTTCCATGCGTAGCCACAATCACAAAATTATCCGACTTGCGTACTTTCAACATATCACAACGTACATTGGCCAATCCTGTATTGCTGGGTTGCCAATCCGTTGATGTGCCATTTAGCAAGCTTGTACTCCATACACCTAACTCAGTAGCCAACATTGCCTGAGTATTTGTTACCGGATTAAAAATTACCCAACGCACAGGCATATCAGGCAAGTTCCCTTCAATATTCGTCCAATTGGTTCCTGCATTTTGGGTTTCCCAAACACTGGTTACACCATAGTTGGAATAGGTAACAATCACATGACTCTCATTTGTAGGGTCAACTGCAATACAGGAAACATAACCACTTGCAGGTGTCCCCATGCTCACTCCTGTTGAAGATGTGGTAACCGTATTGGCAGTGTTTACATAAGCTACACGCCCGCTTCCCGTTCCAAAATAAACACGTCCAGAAACGCTTGGAGAAACCGTAATTGCACTCACTGTTCCACCATTAAAAGCAGTTACACTCACCGTAGCAGTTGTGTTGCCTGTTTGCGGATTGCTCCACCTAAAAAAGGATCCTGGATCATAAGCAGCATAAAAAACATTTAACGAATCATCGTAATCAGTAGGATTGATAAATCGTCCGGTATTTCCAAAGCTCAAACCTGAACTGCTAAAACTTCCACCACTGTTGGTTGAACGGTAATAATTATTGTAAACGTATGAAGTATATTGATACGCTGGTTGGTTTTGATCGATATGGCAAAAGGCACCATCGCCCCCGGTTACTTCACTTGTTGCATTGATACCCGCGGTTGTAAATTGATGTGATCCATTATCCTGTGCACCCGCTAAAAAATAATTGGAGCCGGATGTAGGATGAACATCGCAGGCATAAAACTGTGACGTGTTGTAATTTATTTCTTTTGATGTAATGGTTGGTATTACTGCTCCTGCATTTGCTGTGCGATACACTCCCCCATCATTTCCAAAATAGGCAACCGAAGTATCACTCATATCGTAAATGGCAAAATGCTGATCGGCATGTACTTCCTGAAACCCAAAGCCGCCATACCAATGCGAAACCTGTTGCCACGAATTACCACCGTTTGTTGTTTTAAATAAATCAATACCTCCAACATATACCACATTGGCATTAAGTGGATTTACACAAATAGACAAATCGTACCATGCTTGTGTGCGCGAAAAATCAGTTGATGAAATACCTCCATCAGCATCATCAGGATAAGCAGTAGTGGCAGCAAACGAAACACCCGCATTGGTACTTTTGATAATGGCGGGTATTGTTGAATTATCTTCCACCAGTCCATATACTTTATTCGTATCATTTGTTGCAACAGCCAGCTCAACCTCATCAACAGATATACCCACGGTTAGCGGAGTGGTCCATGTTGCGCCATTATTGTATGATTTATGAATGGTTCCTCCACCACTGCTTCCACTCGACATGCTTGCATACAATGTTCCATTCGACATGCGTTCAATATCGTGTGCAATATTTCCCCCGGCTGATGAAATTCCACTACCCAATACCTTGGTAAAAGTTGTCCCTCCATTCAACGAACGAAACAATCCATTTTTGGAACACACAAAAAGGGTATCGCCATTACTCAGTGCAAATACTTTTTGATTATGGTGATACGTACTGGTATTGGTAGCCGAAAGTTGTGCCCATGTTGACCCGCCATCGGTGCTTTTCCAAACACCCATACCCCTTACAGCATCCGAATTTCCATTTCCTTCGCCTGTTCCAAAATAGAGTACTTGTGTATTCGAAGGAGCCTGTGCTATTGACGTAATGGCCATATTGCTAAAAAAATCATCAACAGGTGCCCAGTTGGGTTGTGTGGAAGCAATATTGGTGGTTTTCCATAATCCTCCAGCAACACTTCCTGCCCAAACAGTTTGGTGTGTGGCATCATTTAAATCAACTAAAATAGCACGAGTACGCCCACCATTATTTACAGGACCTCTTTCTGTCCACGTTACACCCGGAATAGCCGATTTGTTCCTGCTTTTTTGCAATCCCTGCATATATTCATACGCAGCAAATAGTCTTTCTTTAGGTACTTGCTGTGTTTCCGGATCTTGTGTCATTTCTTTTTCCTGGGCCCACGCCAAATCCATCCGATCACGTTTCGGAACTTTCGGATGTTTATGCGGTTTTGTTCCTGTTTGAAAAAACCATACACCCACCATTCCAAAGCATAATAATAGCAATACCGGTATTTTATCTGTTTTCATCGCTTGTAAAAAATAATTTATAACTATCAATGAACACCTTTATCAGGTATCCAATTGTTGATTAACCTACCTCACAAAATTCTTTTCTGTTTGAATTTGGCCCTCGGAGTTTGTGAAAGAAAAGTAGTAAACTCCGGTACTTAAATCGGAACAATCTATTACATCATTCGATTGCAGGTTTACCTGTTTTAATACCTGACCTTGTTGATTCATCACAGCGCATTTAAATGCCACTCCCGGATTTCCAATTACATAAAACTGTTTACTGTTTCCGGCCACCGGAATCATTGCATTCACAAATTTTGTTTTCGCATTTTTTGTTGAAATAGTTTTGATTCCCACATAAAATGGCTCATTCGGAGGACCTGTAATTTCTAAATCATCAATGGCCAAACCCACTCCTTTTAAAACTGCGTTGGACTTAAACACAAATCGAAATGCCACATTTTTATTTCCTTGCAAGGCTGTTGTTGTGTAAGAACAAACCGTATAAGTTGATTTTATTGAACTGAAAAAATCTTCACCCTGAGGGAAAGGCCTTGCC
>CALRRW020000318.1:0-3138 GCA_943370695.1 Comamonas sp. lk
GCCTAAAGGTTTAATTCGTTTTGCTTCACAGGAACAAATTGCTACTGGCCACACCAAAAGGATAACGGCCCGGAGTATGGCATATGCAGTTATCTTGCTGGTGCTAATGAGTGTGCTGAGTTATTTGCTGATTACCCGGAAAGATGTGGAATCAACCATTTTGAGAACACCAGGTATGTTGCACCAAACACAACAAAATGGTGATATCAGCAATATGTACAATTTTGAGGTGATGAATAAAACGTTTAGTGAGCAACCCATGGAAATAAGGGTTGTAAAACCTAAAACAGCCACCTTAAAGATGGTTGACAGGGATCGAAGTACGTTTGTTTTAGCAGAGGATGAATTGGTGAAAGGTTCTTTCTTTATTATTATTCCACAAGCGGATATTAAAGAAAATACCACTAAAATACAGATTGAAATATATGCAGGGGGCAAATTGATTAAAGGTATGGAAACCAATTTTGTTGCACCTGTAAGGTAACCGTATTAAATAAAATAAGATGAAAATAAATTGGGGACATAAGTTGGTTTTTTTCATGGTGTTGTTCATGGTATTTATTGTTGTGATGGTTTATAAAATAGGCTCACAACAAGTAGACCTGGTTGATAAAAACTATTACGAGAAAGGCATTCAGTATCAGGAAGAAATTAATAAGTTTAATGCCAGCGACAGCATTCAGTACCAGATTGTGTTTAACAAAGAGCAAAAGGAAATTTCATTTGTTACCAACGTGAGCAACCTGGAGGGTACTGTTTATTTTTACAGACCATCTGATGCAAAACTTGATTTTAATATTCCTTTTAAACTGAACGAAAGAGGTGAGTTTTCCTATTCGTTATCAGATTTAAAAAGTGGTACATGGAAAGTTACCTTTGAGTGGAAGTTAAAAGGAGAGCTGATGGCAGCCGAAAGATATATTGTAATTGAAAAATGATTTTTATAACAGCATTTATTACAGGGCTGTTGGGGAGTTTTCACTGTGCAGGAATGTGTGGCCCTATAGCATTGGCAACCCCAACCATCGGTACAACGGGATTGCAAAAATCCTGGGGTAAACTGTTGTATAATTTGGGGCGGATCATCACGTATGCAGTGATGGGCTTTTTGTTTGGTGCATTCGGTTTAGGTTTGAAATTGGCAGGATTGCAGCAAAGCATTAGCATTATTGCAGGAGTTATAATCATACTCACCGTACTGGTGCAATTTAACTGGTTGCAAAAACTTGCCGGAAATCCATTTCGGTTTGTAAAAGGGGAGTTTATCGCCAAATTATTTCAAACCAAAACATATGGTGCTTTATTGATTATCGGATTGCTCAATGGCTTATTGCCATGTGGTTTTGTGTATATTGGATTGCTTGGTTCGGTGGCTACCCAACATGCATGGCAGGGCGCACTTTTTATGGTATTGTTTGGCCTTGGAACATTGCCCATGATGTTTGGTGTTTCCATGCTGGGACAAATCCTTACACAGTCTACCCGTAGTCGCATTCACAGGTTCACACCAATATTGGCAGTAGTTATAGGATGTATTTTTATCCTGCGCGGATTAAATTTAGGGGTGCCTTATTTAAGCCCTAAGATTTCCGAAAATCAAACAGAGGTAAAAGAATGTTGTAAACCGGCATTAACCCAACCCTAAACAATAGGTCAGCAAAATATTAGTCCAGTTTTAATACGGCCATAAATGCACTTTGCGGAATTTCTACATTTCCAACCTGGCGCATGCGCTTTTTACCTTCCTTTTGTTTTTCAAGAAGTTTACGCTTGCGGGAAATATCCCCTCCATAACATTTTGCTGTAACATCCTTACGCAAGGCTTTAATGGTTTCGCGTGCAATTACTTTGGCCCCGATACTTGCCTGCACCGGTATTTCAAATTGATGCCTCGGGATTAATTCCCGTAATTTTTCGCAAATACGTTTACCCCAGTCGTAAGCTCTGTCGCGGTGGATAATTGCCGAAAGGGCATCTACATTGTCTTTATTCAACAAAATATCCAGTTTCACCAGGTCCGACTGCACGTATCCGATAGGGTGGTAATCAAACGAAGCGTAACCTTTTGAAATGGTTTTGAGGTTATCAAAAAATCCGAATACAACTTCGGCCAAGGGCATATCAAATTTCATCTCAACACGTTCGGATGTTAGGTATACCTGGCTTTTTAGCATACCGCGTTTGCCTAAGCATAATCCCATGATAGGGCCAACAAACTCAGCGCTGGTAATAATGGTAGCCAAAATAAAAGGCTCTTCCACATAGTTGATATAATTTGCTTCGGGCAAATCGCTTGGGTTATTGACAACAATGAGTTCGCCTTTGTTGGTATGGCAATGGTAACTTACATTGGGTACGGTGGTAATCACAGTCATTTTAAACTCGCGTTCCAAACGTTCCTGGATAATCTCCATATGTAGCATTCCTAAAAATCCGCAACGGAAACCAAAGCCTAAAGCAGCCGAACTTTCCGGTTCAAAAGTAAGCGAAGCATCATTGAGTTGCAGCTTGTACATACTTTCGCGAAGTTCTTCAAAATCATCAGTGTCAACCGGGTAAATACCGGCAAATACCATTGGTTTTACGTTTTCAAAACCATCAATAATATCGGTGGTTGGGTTTTCCACGGTGGTAACAGTGTCGCCCACTTTTACTTCACGTGCTTCTTTAATTCCCGAAATAATATAACCCACATCACCTGCTTTTACTTCGCTGCGGGGCTCCATTTTTAAACGTAAAACCCCTACTTCATCGGCAAGATATTCTTTACCTGTGGCCATAAATTTAACTTTATCGCCTTTTTTGAGCACACCGTCCAATACACGGAAATATGCAATGATTCCGCGAAACGAGTTAAACACCGAATCAAAAATCAAAGCTTTTAAAGGAGCTTCTTCCGAACCTTTGGGTGCAGGAACTCTTTCAACAATAGCATGTAATATCTCGTGAACTCCGGCACCTGTTTTTCCGCTTGCACGCAAAATGTCTTCATACTTGCAGCCAATCAAATCAATTATCTGATCGCTCACTTCTTCGGGCATGCTGTGCGGTAAATCTATTTTATTCAATACCGGAATAATCTCCAATCCCTGTTCAATAGCCAGATACAAATTGGAAATTGTTTGTGCCTGGATACCT
>CALRRW020000319.1:0-3137 GCA_943370695.1 Comamonas sp. lk
ATCTTTTAAGATATATTCAAACCTCATGTTCACCAGTTGAACATGAGGTTTTTTGTTTTTGTCAACACTGTGAGGTAATTTTATGAATTGCATTAATTTTGCCACATTAAATTTATAGATAAACTACATTTTCATGGTTGATATTCAAAAGCTAAACGAAACGGCATCTCAGGTAAGAAGAGATATTTTGCGAATGGTACACGGAATAAAATCGGGACACCCGGGTGGCTCTTTAGGTTGTGCAGATTTTATGACTGCATTGTACTTTAGCGTTATGGATCATAACCCATCGTTTAAGATGGATGGTATCAATGAGGATATTTTCTTTTTGTCGAACGGACATATTTCACCGGTTTTTTACAGCGTTTTAGCTCGTTCGGGATATTTTCCCATCAGCGAACTGGGTACTTTCAGAAAACTGAGCACGCGTTTGCAGGGCCACCCTACTACGCATGAGCATCTGCCGGGCGTGCGCATTGCCAGTGGTTCATTGGGTCAGGGAATATCGGTGGCAGCAGGAGCTGCTTTGGCCAAAAAAATGAATGGCGATTCGAAACTGGTGTATGCATTAATGGGAGATGGTGAAATTGAAGAAGGCCAAAACTGGGAGGCGTTTATGTTTGCTGCTCACCATAAAGTGGATAATTTAATTGTAACGATTGATTTTAACGGGCAACAAATTGATGGGTCGACCCAGGAAATTATGGGTATCGGAAACGATATTGAAGCTAAGTTAAAAGCTTTTGGATGGGAAGTATTGCATATGGATGGACATAATATGCAAAACATACTGGATACAATGACCCACGCTAAATCTTTCGTTGGAAAAGGGAAACCAATTTTTGTGATGATGAAAACGGAAATGGGATATCCTGTTGACTATATGATGGGCTCGCATAAATGGCATGGGGTATCTCCTAATGATGCAGAATTAGCAACTGCACTTGGTCAGCTTCCTGAAACCGCTGGTGATTATTAATCCTCTTTGTTTGCAATCATTTTTTAAATATTTACTTGTTGTAACCTTGCTGGTTGGTTTTGGTAAACCGACAGTGGTGAGGGCGCAACAAAAGGTAAATACACGCATCTTGTTTTTACTGGATGCTTCGGGCAGTATGTATGCAAGCATGGATAAGGATAACCGTATCAATGTGGCTAAACGTATTTTGTCGAAGCTGATGGATAGTTTGGCGCTTGCAAAAGATGTTGAGGTTGCATTGCGTGTATACGGACATACAAGTCCGCCTTCCAAACACGATTGTAAAGACACCAAATTGGAAGTTCCTTTTTCGCAAAACAATCATGGTCTTATTAAAAAAGAAGTAGCTAAACTTACACCCAAAGGAACTACACTGATAGCTTATTCATTGCAACAGGCAGCATATGATTTTCCAAAGGATCCGAAGGTGCGCAATGTAATTGTATTGATTACAGATGGAATTGAAGAGTGTGATGGAGACCCTTGTGCAGTATCGGAAGCATTACAAGCCAATGGGGTTATCCTTCGTCCCTTTATTGTGGGTATTGGCGGTACTGATGATTTTAGAAAAGCATTTGAATGTGTAGGCAGGTATTATGATGCGAACACGGAAGCAGATTTTAACAATGTGTTAAACGTTATTATTAGCCAGGCATTAAACAATACTACAGTGCAGGTAAACTTATTGGATGTATACAGTAAACCAACTGAAACGAATGTGAATATGTCGTTTTATGATATGCATTCGGGATCACTGGTGTATAATTACATGCATACCTTAAATGAAAAAGGCAATCCGGATACATTGCCTCTGGACCCTATTTATAAATACAGAATGGTGGTACATACCATTCCTCCGGTTGAAAAAAGCAATATTGAAATTACACCCGGAAAACATACAACGGTTGGTATTGATGCCCCACAGGGAAGTCTATTGTTGAAAGTTTCGGGAGCTACCAATTATGCGCGGTTACAATATATTATCCGCAAGCATGATGAATTAAAAACATTGCATGTGCAAGATGCCAATCTTCCCGAAAAGTACCTGATTGGAAAATATGATATCGAAATTTTAACGATTCCACGCATCATTCAAAAGGATATTGAAATTAAGCAGAGTTATACCACTACGGTTGAAATACCGCAGCCGGGGAGGTTGATTGTTACTGCAGTAACGCAACCTTATTATGCAGATATTTATCAAATGGTGAAAAACGAGTTGGTATGGGTATATAAATTGCCTGTAGAAAACAGGAATCAAAATATGTTGATCCAACCGGGAAAGTATAAAGTTATATACAGGGCAAAAGGTTCTTACAGGTCGAGTCAGAGTTTTGAAAGAGAGTTTACCATTACTTCGGGGTCGTCAACTAATATTTCATTGAATTAAAAAAATAGAAAGTACAACATATGAAACGGGCGTAACACACTTTTGTAAGTGCAACACATAAGTTAAAGCCGGTTCCATGTTACCAAAAGAAAATAATAAATAAGATAAACATGAAAACGTTTGAAGTAGAAAATGTAAAAGATACCCGCTCAGGTTTTGGAGCCGGTTTGCATGAGTTGGGAAAAACACATCCGAATGTGGTTGCCTTGTGTGCCGACTTAACAGGCTCTTTAAAAATGGATGCTTTTCAAAAAGATTTCCCGGAGCGTTTTATCCAAGTGGGAATTGCTGAGGCCAATATGATTGGTTTGGCAGCTGGTTTAACCATTGGGGGTAAAATTCCATTTACCGGAACATTTGCTAATTTTTCTACCGGTCGTGTGTACGATCAAATCCGCCAGAGTGTTGCTTACTCAGGCAAAAATGTAAAAATTTGTGCTTCGCATGCCGGCTTAACATTAGGAGAAGATGGTGCTACCCATCAGATTTTGGAAGATATCGGGTTGATGAAAATGTTGCCCGGAATGACGGTGATTAATCCATGTGATTATAACCAAACAAAAGCGGCTACGATTGCGATTGCCGATTATGAAGGCCCGGTTTATTTACGTTTTGGCAGACCTGCAGTTCCTAATTTTACACCGGCCAATCAAACATTCGAAATTGGTAAAGCGGTTATGTTAAACGAAGGGGCTGATGTTTCTATTTTTGCAACAGGTCACCTGGTATGGAAAGCAATAGAGGCCGGTCATAAGCTTGCCGAAAAAG
>CALRRW020000320.1:0-3126 GCA_943370695.1 Comamonas sp. lk
TACTTTCCTATAATTTACTTTTTTCGAGCAGCATGGATTTAAGCATGACGGTGAGTGTAGCGTTGTTAAGTGTTATCGTGTTTGCAACGGTATTGGGAACGTTTATTCCGCTGGTTTTAAACAGGATAAAAATAGATCCAGCTATTGCAACCGGTCCGTTTATTACAACCACCAATGACTTATTGGGACTGGCCGTTTATTTTACGGTAGGCAGGCTTTTGTATGACGTATTTTAGCACTATGCAACCATTCTGTAAAATTTTAGTACTAATGTATTAAACTCGCACAACACAATATTACATAAACGGTAAACATGAGAGTTTTGATTATTGATGAGGTGCATGAAATTTTGGTTGATGGGTTAAAACAATCAGGAGTGGATGTTGATTATATCCCGACAATAACCCGGGAAGACCTGATCCGGAGTATTCAGCATTACGAAGGGTTGGTGGTTCGCACCAAAATGACCATTGACGAAAACGTTCTTTCACATGCATCCAAACTAACATTTATAGCCAGGGCAGGAGCCGGCTTGGATAATATTGATACCGGGTATTGCGATCAAAAAGGAATTCAATATTTTAATGCCGGAGAAGCCAATGCCGATGCTGTTGGTGAACACACACTGGCCATGTTGCTCAGTTTGTGTACCAAACTGCAAAAAGCCGATAAAGAAGTGCGAAAAGGAATTTGGGACCGGAAAGGAAATACCGGCTGGGAACTGAAAGGCAAAACAGTGGGTATCATTGGTTTTGGTAATACCGGTAAAGCAGTGGCGCAAAAACTTTCGGGATTTGGAGTAAGGGTGTTGGTTTACGATAAGTACTTAACCCGATATGGAAGCCAGTTTGTTGCCGAAGCAACGGTTCAACAGATTCAAGACGAGGCTGATATTGTTACACTTCATATTCCGCTCACATCCGAAACCAAGTTGATGATTGACCGGAAATGGATTAGTGAATGTAAGAAGCCGATTGTGCTGCTTAATTTGAGCAGGGGAAAAGTAGTAAAACTGGAAGATGTGCTGGAAGGTTTGGAGCATCAAAAATTGCGAGGAGCGGGTTTGGATGTTCTGGAAAATGAAAATTTGGAAAAAATGACTACCCCTGAAAAGATTATTTTTGAAAAGTTGGTGCAGTTGGATAATGTGGTGTTATCGCCTCATGTGGGAGGGTGGACAGCTGAGTCTTATGAAAAAATATCAGCAGTTTTACTCCAAAAAATCAAAGAGTTAACACAATGTTAATTAGTTAAAAAAAATAATTTTTGATATTATACCGCTAATCAATTTAATTTACCGCTTGGTAAAGGATACACATACAACGTAAATTCACTGTTAATGAAAAAAATATACAGCTTACTATTTGCATTTTTAGGCTTTTGTCTGCTAGCCGATGCACAGTCTCAGTTGGGAGAAATCAGGGGTAAAGTGCTTGATGCTAAAACAAAAAAGCCACTCGACTTTGTGAGTGTAACCATTTTCTTAAACGATGTGGTGAAAGCTACTGCGATTACAGATGATGATGGAAATTACATCGTAAAGACTTTACAGCCGGGTAATTACACCATTAAGGTGGCAAACATTGGTTACAACAGTGCCGTTATTACAAACGTAAATGTGGTAAGTGATGAAATTACCTTTACCAATGTGCCAATGGAAAAACCGGAGGCCGGACAAGAGTTAACAGAAGTGGTTATCAGAAGAAAGAAACCATTGATTGATCCTGATGGTGTGAATAAAAACACCAAAACAGCTAAAGAAATTATGGCTTTACCGCAACGTAATGCCAACTCTATTGCCGGTACCGTTGCCGGTGTGGATTCTCGTGCAGGAGCAACTCCTACCTTCAGGGGTTCACGTGCCGATGGTACTGCTTATTATATTGATGGTGTGCGTGTGCAAGGTGGTTCGAGTGTGAACATTCCGCAAAATGCGATTGACCAGATTCAGGTAATTACCGGTGGTACTCCAGCTCAGTATGGTGACTTTATCGGGGGAGCTATTTCCATTAATACAAAATCACCAACTAAAAATTGGTCGAGAAGTTTTGAGTATATTACGTCATCTCCTTTTACAGGATACCTTGATAATTCACAATACAATGAGTTACAATTAGGTGTTTCGGGTCCAATCATTCTTGAAAACAAAGGGAAAGCCGATAAGGAACGTGTATTGCTCGGATTCTCTGTGTACGGTAGTGGTGTGTTTGTAAGAGACGGCCGTTTACCGGCAACTGATATTTACAAAGTAAATGATGCTAAACTTCGTCAGATAGAAGAAAATCCATTGGTACCGCAAACAGGTGGTGGTTTTATTCCTGCCGGTGAATACCTGGTGAAGAGCGATCTGGAGCAAGTTGATTACCGTCAGAATGCAGCTACTTATCGTTTTAACCTTCAAGGTAACTTCAATTACCAACCATCTAAAAACACGAATGTTCGTTTAGGTTACCAGGGTGAGTTTTTCAGAGGTCGTGATTTTAACTACGCACAATCGTTGATGAACTATGATAACAACAACCTCCGCCAAGATATGACGGTGCGTACCTATATTCAGTTTACCCAAAATTTTGCTAAAAAGACTGAAGAAGAAGCCAAAAAATCAGTTATCAGCAACGCCTTTTACAGCGTGCGTTTTTCATACGAAAGACGTTTTACAGAGGTAATGAGTGCCGAGCACATGCGCAATGTGTTTAACTACGGTTATGTAGGTAGCTTTGATAAATATTCTACTACTCAATACCAACGTGTAAGCAAAAACTTTGGTGATTCGGCTGATAAATTTTTATTGCCTAATGGTGACACCTTACGGTTAACAAGTTATGTAAGACAAGTGGGTCAGGTTGATACAGCCTTGATATACAAACAATCAGATATGAACCGTATTAAAGGAAATTATACACGTTCTATCTATGATTATTATGCCCAAACAGGCCGAACTGTTAGAAGTATCAGTGAATTGAGGGGAGTGGGAGGTATTGCCAATGGTGATGAGCCTAATGGTGTGTATTCTAACTTATGGACAAGTCCGGGTGGCGTACAATCAGGTTATGCCAAAGCCATGAATGAAGCCTATACATTATATGTAATGAGTGAGGCAAGTGTTGCTCCGAAAAGAAATCCAAA
>CALRRW020000321.1:0-3112 GCA_943370695.1 Comamonas sp. lk
AGGTGACATGATAACCCAGACCGGTGAACTGAGTATCATGATTGGAAAACAAACTAGTTACTTTCAATTTTATGGTGACACCTTATTGGTGACAAAAAAAGGTGGTTCAAATTCATCATATGCAACAGACATCTATATCAAACGTAAAATCAGTGCGGATCTCTTGCGTCACAATGCTGACTGGTAAAAAGCCAAGGCATAACACGCGTCAGCCGGCAAGTGGCGCTAACTCGCTAAAGTGTAGTTATCGTTTACGTATTTTCTTTATCTTAGCTTGACAATTTATCTTTCGCAATCGCCACCTGCGGCTGGCGCGGGAACGTTACCAGCAATTTATGACACTCAGAAAATCGACCTTCATTTTTATTTTATTTACCCTTGGAATTGGTGATAAGGTGACGGCACAAAAATACACATATTGGGGTGTTCAAATTTTGCCGTTAACAACCATAAATAAGGACAATCAATTAGAAACAGACAAAATTGGGCAAGGTATTTCCGGAGGTTTATTGTTTGACTGGTTAGTATTTGGAGATTTTGGAAGTATTCGCTTGGAAAGTAATTATATGAATTATTCATTACTTCTAAAAAATAGTGCAAATGAAAATCTAAAAAAGAATATTCAAGTTATAGACATCCCCATTTCGTATCGATGGACTTACATATTTTATTCTCATTTTAATCTATTCTTAGGAGGCGGAACACAAGTTGCACTAAATGACAATCTAAAAAATAGTATCTATCTCATGTACGGTTTTGACTATTATTTCTATACTGAAAGAATCAAAAACCCATATTTCATAGGACTTTGTTTAAAGCAAGGACTAGTTGACCAAGCTAAAGTGCCAGACTATTCAGTAAAACCAATAATGTTACAATTGACAATCGGTAAGACATTTCCATTAACTCCAGGAAGATAAACTGCTGGTAACAGCGGCCTTGCGCCATTGCCGTTAACTTACTAAAATTCAGCATTTCGTTACACATTTATTTTTATCTTAGCAGGACAAATTAACTTTCCGTAGTCGGCAACAGCGCAAGGCCGCGGAACGTTATGGGTTATTTTAAAACGACAACAAGTATGAGGACAATTATCTCAATTTTACTTTTGCTATTTGTAACGGCTTGTGACACTAACACAAATCGGACACACGAAAAGAAGTCAAGAAGCCAGCTGTTTCAAGCTTTCATGAAAAAGTTCAAACCTATTGACTTGCCTTATGTTTTCAGGCTGACAGACAAGGACAATGACAACGTTGATGGATTAGAAAGCACAGATCCCAAATCCACTGACACTTTATTCATTAAGACGGAATATTTGGAAAAGTTATATTGTGTTGGCTATTTAACAGATACTTCAAAATTTTATTCGCTAATATTTAAGTTTCCTGCCGACAGTTATTACCCTGTTTTAGTAACTTACACCAAAGACGGACAAATAATCAGTCAGGAGAATATACTTGCAAATGGCTGCGGGGCTGACTGCGGACTTCATTCGTGGTCAGAAAATGCTATTGTTTATAAAGACTTTTCTATCTTCTGCTCAGACACTGTCAAATGGGAATACTTCTGTGACAGCATTGGTGAGCCAATTCCTAAAAGTGCTGAAACATGGATTTACTATAAAAAGGGTAAAGTTAGAGGCAATGGTAAAATTGACATAAGCGAGACTCAAGAAATAAAGACGAAAAACAACCCATAACACGGGCTTAGCAAAAGTGGCGGTTCAGCGCTCCGCAGACAGATTTGTGGTTAAAGAAAATTTGTTCTCCGCATGAAATTTATTCATGAAATTCGCCACCTTCGCCAAGCCCGGGAACGTTAGCGGATATTTTTGGTGAAATTACTAACATTAAACAAACTGCAAGAATCAGACAATGACTAAAGTATTCGCAATTGGACTTTACAGGCTGGTTTTGACCGTGTTTTCTTTGCTTCACATTTATTCACAAAGACAAACTACTAATAAAAAAATCTATGCTTCAAAAGGATATAATAGAAACTCCAGATATTAAGGAGAAAATATACTCTGACTTTGGTGACAAAGCGGAATCAGTAATGAAGACACTTAGAGAAGCTATTAAAAAACACGACTACATAAATAGCGGACGAATACTTCGGTGCATTATTTACTTAGCGGACAAAAACTTTGAAGCTCTGAAAAAGTACATTGACAATGCAATTGGCGACCCAAGAGATGTTATGTATTGGGCAGAATATGTAAACAGAGAAAAAGGATTTCAAGGCAACCCAAAAAGAGTGAGAGATTTTAACAAGACATTCCAGAACTGCGAAAATGACGTGCATGAATAAAACATCCGCTAACACACGTTTGGCTCAATGGGGGCTAACATCGTTAATTGGAACTTTGTGCTTCTATTGTAAATTCGTGCTGGCAGACAATTTAGTTTTCCAAAATCCCCCACTGCGCCAAGCGTGGGAACGTTATAGCCAATACTAAAGACTCTCAGCATGAAACTTTTTGACGACAAAGAAAGAGTTGACTTAGACCCCTCTTTTCATAATGAAAACCCTTACGACTATTACGACCGCTCAGCACGTACAGATATCTCAAACGTAAGAAAACTTTTGAATTCATGGTTTTCTACCTACCCAGACAAAGAAAAAAATGAAATAAAAAGCAGATTTAAAAAGACTTTCTCGAGTGCATTTTATGAACTCTTCATATATCAATTATTCAAATGTCAAGGGTTTGAGATTGACATACACCCCGAAATTACTGGAAGTAAGAAGCACCCTGACTTTCTATTAAAAAAAGGTAATATAGAGTTTTACCTCGAAGCCAAAGAGGCAAGAGACAAGTCCGATGCCGAAGAAGCATTAGATAAAAGAATTAACCACGTCTATGACTCTCTAAATAAAATTAAATCGCCAAATTTTCTATTAAAAATAGATGAACTAACTTTAAAGTCATCGCAACAGCCCTCAACAAAAAAAGCGATAGAAAAAATTGAAACCGAGGTTGCCAAATATGACCCGGATGACCTGTCTGACAAATTATCAAAACTTGGACTTGATGGCGCTGTTAGAATTGAATTCGAAAATCTAGATTTAAAACTTGTGGTTGCATTAATCCCAAAAATTCCTTCCG
>CALRRW020000322.1:0-3103 GCA_943370695.1 Comamonas sp. lk
ATAAACACATAAGACCTCCGATAAAAACGAGCAACACCAAATACCATTTAGAAAGTTGTTTGTGGTTGTATAGCGATTTTTCAATACCGTAGGCAGCCATGAAGGTGAGCGGCATCCAGCACAGCGAACTGTAATGCACAATTTTGGTGGTAACAATGGAGAATAAAATAAGCACCACCCAAAACAGCAATCCCATCCATTGTTTCAATGCTCTTTCTTCGCGGGACAATGCCTTGCTCAAAAAGCCTTTGATGGCCAAAACGGAAGCCGGAAATGCACCAAACAACAACACTACGGGATGGTAATACCAGGGTTGGCCGTGGCCAGCCACCGGATTTAAAAACAAATCTATTTGATACGTAATAAAATCCTGAAGCACCCCGAATCCGTTTTTAGTAATTTCTACAGCAACCCACAAACTAGCTATTCCTAAAATACAGACCAAACAAATAAGCACTTGCTTAAACGTAAAATACACATAAAAACGGCTTTGAATAAAAAAGGCAACAGTGCACAGTCCCACTACCAATACCGCAACAGGTCCTTTGGTGAGCACAGCAAGTCCTAAACTAATGCCAATCAAAACAAACCGTTTGGTACGGGATTCTTTTTGCGATTTTTGCGAAGCGAGGCTCAATTGCCATACAGCATAAAAGATAAACAGGTTAAACCAAGGGTCGATAATACCTGTTTTAAAATACAACGCTGGTGTAAACGACCCCAACATAAACAGTACCCAAAGCCATGCAAAACTTGGATTAATGGTGTTTTTCCCAATATGAAACAACAGCGACAATGTTAGGATTCCACATATGGCATTGGGAAACCGGGCTGCAAATTCGTTCACGCCAAAAACACTCATGCTAAGGGCCTGCAACCAAAAAAAGAAAGGTGGCTTTTCCCAAAAGGGCTGGTAGTTAATCTGAACCCGGAAATAATCTCCGGTTACCAGCATCTCGCGAGCCGATTCGGCGAAGTTCACTTCGTCCCAGTCAAACAAATGTACGTATCCCAAAAATGGAATAAACAAACAAGCAGCCAATACTGCTACAGCCAATATGCTATTTTTGAATTGCATCGGTGGTGTTTTTAGGTTTAAGCCAAACAAAAAGTAGGGTACAGGTAATTGTTCCAATCATGGAGCCGGCTATAATATCGACCCAAAAATGCTGTAACAGATACACCCTTGAAAGTGCAACCAAAGTGCCCATAAAAACCCATGTTGAACCACTTTTTTTGTGTTGAATAAGCAAGGCAAGCAATGTATACAATGAAAATGCAGCGGTAGTGTGTCCTGATGGAAAACTATTAAACTGATTCATGACCACACCTTTTACAAAATGCAAATCGGTTATTTGAGTCATTAAAATAACGGGGCGGTGGTGATCTTCAAATATAAGTTGTTTGAAAAATTGTGTGATAACAGAAGGAATACTTAAGCACAAAATAATCATCAACCACGATTTTCGATCGAGCAATACAAGCACAAACCCGGCAGCTACAAGCAACAAGCCTTCTCCTGCATAGGTAAACCAAATCATTGTGGTATCAAGTATTGGCGTATTCCAGTTGTTTACCCAAATACTCAGCGCAAACTGGGAAGAGGTAAGCTGATGGTATAAACCAATGAGCCAAAGAATGGCAAACGACACGTAATAATACCGGTTGGCTTTGATTACCGAAATCAGATTCTGACTATACACTGGGGCAATTTTCAATTAAAAATGATTAAACGCAAGTTTATACTTAAGCGCAATAAAAACTAAAATTAGCGAAGCATCCACAAATGTAGGTGGATTGTATAATTTTAACCCGTAATTATCTTTATGTACTATTGTATCCTATTATAAAAACACCTGCAATTATGGATTTATTTAGCACCGAAACCGCCAACCTATTACCCAAAGATGGAACCGTGCTGTATTACGGCAGGTTGTTTTCGGTGCACGAAGCAAACCATTATTTAGAGGTGTTGCTCAACACCATCGACTGGAAAAATGATGAAGCCGTTATTTACGGAAAACGAATTGTAACCAAACGAAAAGTAGCCTGGTATGGTGAGGCTGACTTTGAATACACGTATTCAAACACAACAAAAAAAGCCTTGCCCTGGACAACCGAATTGCTGGCGCTTAAAACCATTATTGAACAGAAAACCGGTGAAACATTTAATTCGTGCCTGCTCAATTTGTACCATAGTGGCGATGAGGGCATGGCCTGGCACAGTGACGGCGAAAAGGATTTAAAGAAAAACGGAGCAATCGGTTCGGTGAGTTTCGGTGCCGAACGTAAATTTTTGTTTAAGCATAAAATAGGGCAGGAGAAGGTTTCCATTGTGCTGGAACACGGAAGTTTGCTGATAATGAAAGGTGAAACACAAACGCATTGGCTTCATCGGTTACCTCCTACAAAGCTTGTAACCAAGCCAAGAATTAACCTTACTTTCAGAACAATTGTGACCTCTTGATAATAGGTTGCTGTATTTTACAATACCCATATTTTGGTCTTATAACAATAAACGATTATTTTATTTCTACTGAAAATCAATTAGATGAGAATATTATTAGTACTATGTATTGCAAAGTACATACCTATACATAGATTTGTATCGGAATGAGAATGAAAGGTTGTGAGGAAGAGGTTGTGACTTAAGCACAATTAACGCCTCACCGCTATTAACACACTCAACATATTACACATGAATGTAGAAAACTCGAAAGCACAAATGAAGAAAGGAATACTCGAACTGTGTATTCTGAGTATTATATCGAGAGGCGAGGTGTATGCTTCCGATATTATTGAAGAACTCAAAACTTCGAAAATGATTGTGGTTGAAGGAACATTGTATCCGCTGCTCACCCGATTAAAAAACGAAGGGTTATTAAGTTACCAATGGGTTGAATCTAAATCGGGGCCACCCCGCAAGTATTTTCAGTTAACCACTGACGGGATACAATTTCTGGACGGACTAAAGGATACCTGGAAAGAACTGGTAGAAGCCGTATCACACGTAACACAACATAATAACTAAAACATACAGCTATGAATAAAGTAGTGAACATAAACTTAAACGGGCTTGTATTTAGCATTGATGAAACAGCCT
>CALRRW020000323.1:0-3096 GCA_943370695.1 Comamonas sp. lk
AAACAACCGAAATTGCAGAGACTTACGCCCAAATGCATAAGGGTATCATTAAACTGATTATCCCTGAAAAAGAAAAACGTGTTTATATTAATGGCAAACCAACCGGAAGGTATAACCTCATTAATTGTTTTGAAAACGCATCGGGAAAATACATTGCTTTCTGTGATGGTGATGATTACTGGACGTCTCCGCATAAGCTACAACAGCAGATTAGTTTTTTGGAAGCACATAATCACTCAGGAAGTTTTCATTTGGCAACTATCAACAATTTGGCAACCGGTGCCGAAACACCCAATTACGGGAAGGCAATGCCCCAAATAGTTACTCAAAAGGATATGTACGTTTATGGTAATCATATTCCAACTGTAAGTGTAATGTTTAAAAAAGCAGCACTACCCAAAGTATATCCTCAATGGTTTTTTACAACACCTTATGGTGATATGGTGCTTTACCACATGCTTCTAAAGAATTCCACATTTGAAAGAATAAACGAACATTGGGCTGTTTATAATCTATCCGGAACAGGGGTTTTTTCAAGTACCACCAAAAAACAACAGAGCATCAATGAGCTGCAAAGCTTCATATTCCCGATATCCGGCATCAATGCAATTCGTTATTTATTTACAGCAACTTACTTTCGTAAAATAGCATTGCAAAATGTTTCCTCATTTATCAATATCCTACTGTTCCGAAAATGATTTCTGTTATTATTCCAACATTTAATAGAAGTCAACAATTAGACAAAACCATGAAGGCTTTGCTTAAGATACAGACTCCGGCAAGCCAATTTGAAATCATCATTGTTGATAATGGTTCAACCGATGAGACAAAAAATATTGTACAAAAAAAGCAAGCAGAAAATCCGGATTTAAGTTTTCGCTATTTTTTTGACAGTACACCGGGCTTATTAACAGGCCGTCACAAGGGTGCACAAGAAGCCAAAGGCGATGTTCTTACTTTTATTGATGATGATGTAATCGTTTCTCCTCAATGGTTGAATACGATTATAGATACAATGGCCAATAGAAAAGATATTACTTTCTTAACCGGGCCCAATTTACCGCAGTATGAAAGTACGCCACCCGAATGGCTGGAATATTTTTGGAATGAAACTCCTTACGGAGGAAAGATGTGTGCCTGGTTAAGTTTACTTGATATCGGAAATCAACAAGTTGAAATTGACCCAAGTGATGTTTGGGGATTAAATTTCACTATCCGGAAATCGGACTTTATAGAACTAGGAGGTTTTCATCCTGATAATATTCCAAAACAATACCAACAATTTCAGGGTGACGGAGAAACGGGATTAGCCATCAAAGGCAAAGAGCAAAACAAAAAAGCGCTTTACCATCCGGGAGTATTATTGTATCATCAAATACCAACAAGCAGGCTCACATTCGAGTATTTCGATAACCGTGCTTTTTACCAAGGGGTTTGTAAATCGTATACCCAACTGAGAAGAACACATGGACTATACCACGCTCCCATAGTAAAGCAAAGTCCATCGAGGACCAAACAATTTACTAAGCGATTGAAACAGTATCTTAAAGCACGTTTTGTTCCCATAGCGACAGTAAAAAAAAGCACACAACAAGAAGAACTCTCCCTGCGCTTTCAGCAAAAAAACAGAGATGGATTTAACTTCCATCAACATGCTTTTGCCACAAATGAACAAGTTAGAAACTGGGTATTAAAAGAAAATTATTTCAACTATCAACTGCCAACACCATGATTGAAAAAATTACACACCAACAACTGCAACTCGGAATTATCATCCGGGCACAGTTCCAAAAAGATGGTATCGAATTTTTCACCAACGATGAAGACTCTCAACAGTTGGGTTATATGAACAGACCGGAAGGATATGTTATTGCACCGCACCGGCACAATCTCGTTCCGCGTGAAGTTCACCTTACCCAGGAAGTTCTGTTTATTAAAAGTGGTAAGGTGCGGGTGGATTTTTATACGGATGCACAACATTACCTCACCAGCAGAATCCTCAACCGGGGAGATGTTGTATTGCTTGCAGATGGAGGTCATGGATTTAAAATGCTGGAGCAAAGTGAAATTATAGAAGTAAAACAAGGTCCATATTGTGGCGAACAAGACAAAGTAAGATTCGACCCTATTGCTGATGACCAAATAACATTGACCTAATCATGACAGCCAATTTCAGTACCTACAGTCGTTATTACGATTTATTATACAAGGATAAAAACTACAAAGCGGAGAGTGATTATATTTATGCTCTGATCAACAACTTCAGCCCGCAGGCAAAAACAGTCATCGAACTTGGTTGCGGCAGTGGTTCACATGCTCGGTATTTATGTGCACAAAACCTTACGGTTACCGGTATTGAACGCAGCAAAGAAATGGTGGATATTGCCTTGCAAAAAAACATAGCGGGATTCACGCCCACTCATGGTGATATAACCACCTACTCGCTGAACCAACAATTTGATGCAGCCATTTCCCTGTTTCATGTAATCAGTTACCTCACGCACAATGATGACCTGATTAAGTGTTTTCAGCATACGCATCAGCACCTCAACACAAATGGTATTTTCATTTTTGATGTTTGGTATTCGCCAGCAGTGTATGTGCAAAAGCCTGAAACCCGCATTAAACGAATGGAAGATGATTTGATTAAGGTAACGCGCATTGCCGAATCAACCATGCACACCGATACAAATGTGGTAGATGTAAACTTTGAGGTACATATACAGGACAAACAAACCGGTAAATCGGAAATGCTACAGGAAACACACCCAATGCGCCATTTCAGTATTCCGGAAATGGAACTACTTGCCAAACACACCGGATTTACCATCCTCAAACAAGAAGAATTTTTAACAGGAAACAAACCAGGTGACCAAACCTGGGGTGTATGTTTTGTATTTCAAAAACAATAATTATTTAAACATGACCAAACCCGTTCCGGTAAACACGCCTCTCTTATCAGGCAATGAACTTAAATACCTCACAGAGTGTATTGAAACTGGATGGATATCCAGTGAAGGCCCCTTCATCACCAAATTTGAGCAACAGCTTTCGGCCTATGTAAACCGAAAGCATGGTATTGCTGTAAGCAATGGT
>CALRRW020000324.1:0-3078 GCA_943370695.1 Comamonas sp. lk
GCATAATCATCTATGTAAACGAAATCGGGTTGTTTAATGATATACTCAAACCGCCTTTTAACCCCACTAAAATTATGTAAAGCCGCTCTCAGTTCTTCTTCTGTAACACCGGCCATCAAACACGCTGCGGCTGCTGCTACTGCATTCTCCACATTATGAAGGCCTGGAATACCTAAGACTAATCCTAAAATAATGTTATTGTAATAATGTAAGTCGAAACTGTATTCATCACCTTTGATGACAATGTTTTTTGCAAATACATCTGCTTCTTCGGTTACCGAGTAGGTTACAAAGGGCCGGTTAACTTCGGGTATAATATCCAATCCTTTTTTGACAATCAGGTAGCCGTTTTCTTTTACCTGGGTTGCATACGCCAAAAAGGATTTTTTCAATTCGTTATGTTCACCGTAAATATCCAGATGGTCAGCATCGGTGGAAGTGATGATTGCAATGAAAGGATGTAAGGTTAAAAATGAACGGTCGAATTCATCAGCCTCCACAACCATATATTGGTTTGACGTTTGGCCTTTGACCTTTAAAGTTGTATTGTCTGTGGACAGTGAACCATCAGCTATCGACTTATGCAATAATAAATTCGTTTGATAGTTGGTTGAAATACCTCCCAGGAAAGCGGCACAATCAACCTTGCTTTGTTTTAAAATATGCGCAATAAGTGTTGAAGTGGTTGTTTTACCATGCGTACCCGCAACACCGATTGTTTTGTAAGCATCGGTAATTACACCCAATACCTGCGAACGTTTCATGATTGTAAAACCATTTTCTTTTAACCAGGCCCATTCACCATGGTTTTTGGGAATAGCAGGAGTAAGCACAACCAAACAATTCGAATGGTGAATTTCGAATTTTGCTATTTGGTCTCCTAAATCATGATAATGAATATCAATTCCTTCAGCAACAAGTTCTTTGGTAAGTGGTGTTTCCGTTTTATCATAACCTGCTACGCTAATTCCAATCGAGTTAAAATAACGAGCAATGGCGCTCATTCCGATGCCACCAATACCTAAAAAATATGCCTGTTTTATATCGTTGAAATTCATCTTTTTTTAAATAAATATGACCATAGAACCTACCATCAGAACTAAGTATAAAAAGAAATAACCTGTGTTCGTTCGGCTTAATGGCAGTAGTTCGAAATAGTTTTTCTCACGTATGTCATCTCTTATATCGTATACTTTGAGTATCAGAAGGGTTGTAAATAGGCTTTCTAAGAAGATAAATAGACTTGTTTTAACGACACCATTTACGATGGCGTTGGAAAAATTAAAGAAGAAGCCCATTAATACCGTAATAACTAAAGCTCCAAGTACATAATAAGCTAGTCTGTTTATTAAAAGGTCTAATATGTACTTTAACTTTTCCCTCATTCTTTACATTTCAATATTTTATTTACTCATTCAAACCTTTACTTCCTTACTCATTTCTTCATTCCATTACCCGCAACACTTCGTCCACAATTCTCTTTGCGGCATTAGGCATGGCAAATGATGCAATATTGTTTTTGAGCTGAGCCTGTTTCATTTCGTTGGTAGCAAGTTTGACAACTTCGTCCACCAATATTTTTCTGGCATCAATATCTTTGACCAAAATAGCAGCCTCACTGTTTACAAGGGCCATTGCATTTTTGGTTTGATGATCTTCGGCCACATTGGGTGACGGAACCAGTATAACCGGTTTTTGAACCTGGGCCAACTCTGCTATGGATAAAGCTCCTGCCCTCGAAATAACAATATCGGCTGCTGCGTAAGCTAAATCCATTTCGTAAATAAAAGTGTAGGGTTTGATGGTTGCTGTTTCCTGTGCTTTGGTAAATAGTTTACCTGTTTGCCAGATAACCTGCAACCCTGCTTGTTCCAGTTTTTCGATACCCGCAAGAATACTTTCATTAATGGTGCGCGCTCCCAAACTTCCTCCGATAATCAATACTGTTTTTTTGTTTGGGCTCAACTTAAAAAAGGTATAGGCATCATTCCGTTTCCCATTTACGTTCATTAAATCCTTACGGATGGGATTTCCTACTTTAACAATTTTTTGTTCAGGGAAAAAACGGTCCATTTTGTCGTATGCAACACAAATGGTTTCGACCCTGTTTTTTAAGATTTTATTGGTGATACCAGCATACGAATTTTGTTCATGAATAACTGCTGGTAGTTTTTTCATGGTTGCGGCCCACATCATCGCTCCGCTGGCATATCCGCCAAATCCGATGGCAGCATCCGGTTTAAATTCCTTGATGATTCCAAGTGATTTCCACACGGCATTGATTACCTTAAAAGGAAAGAGCAGGTTTTTAAAACTTAAGCTGCGTTGAAAACCACTGATCCATAATCCGATAATTTTGTAACCGGCTTTTGGAACTTTTTCCATTTCCATGCGGTCGCTTGCGCCTACAAACAAAATGTCTACATCAGGAAATCGTTTTTGTAATTCCTGAGCAACGGCCACAGCAGGGTATATATGTCCGCCTGTTCCGCCACCGCTTATGATTATTTTTAGTTTTTTATCAGTCATTTGCTATTGCAACATTATCTGTCAACGATTCATTTTCTTTTGTGAGCTCTTCTGCATTGGGCTCGTCTTCTTCAATATAACGGCTCACACTCATAATCACGCCAAAGGCTACTGATGTTAATAAAATAGATGTTCCTCCTTTGCTCACCAGCGGGAGTGTTAGTCCTGTAACGGGAAAAAGATTGACAGCTACTGCCATATTAATTAAGGCCTGCAGTACCAGCGAAAAACTTAATCCAACTGCAATTAAGGCACCAAATGCTTTCGGACTTTTGAGTACCATGCGCATGGCCCTGTACAAAAAGAACATATACAACATGAGCATGATAACAGCTCCAATCATTCCGTATTCTTCGGCAATAATGGCGTAGATAAAATCTGAATAAGCTTCAGGTAAAAAATTGCGTTCGGTACTGTTGCCCGGAAATTTCCCCATGATACCACCACTTGCAATGGCAATTTTTGCGTGGTCATTTTGGTATGTTTTGTCAACGTCTGTTTCCTTTTTACCAAAACTTTCCACACGATTTTTCCAGGTAAGTAAACGGC
>CALRRW020000325.1:0-3078 GCA_943370695.1 Comamonas sp. lk
GGCTCAATTAGGTCAATTACTTTGATACCTGTGTAAAGAGGCTCAGCACTGGTTGACAAATCTTCGAAACGAGGAGCCGACTGGTGAATAGAACGACCTCCGTTTTCCAAAGGAACAGCTCTCATACCGTCAATAGCTTCACCCACTACATTAAACAAACGTCCGCGAACATTTTCTCCGATTGGCATTGAAATAGGTGAACCAGAAATAAAAACTTCCATTCCACGCACCAAACCATCCGTTGAATCCATTGCAATGGCACGTACCATGTTTTCACCTAAGTGTTGTTGGCACTCCAAGATAACTTTTGTTCCATCCGCTTTGGGGATGTAAAGAGCCTCAAGAATTTTAGGCAATTTTTTGTTATCGTCAGAAAAACGTACATCCACAACTGGACCGATTACCTGAGCGATTACTCCTGCTTTTGACATATTAGTATGATTTATTTAATTCGAATTTTGAGGCGCAAAATTAACTTTTGTAACGTAATATCAAACCAATTCTTGTCGCTATTTTTTGTTTTAAAGAAGACTTTAATCAGATTCAAATTTAACCGCTGATAATGTGACCTTTACGCCCCCTTGTTATTCTAAAATCTTTTCCACGATTGACGTAAATTCCCGCTTACAAGGTGCGATTGAGTTATTGAATAATATCTTCCGGAAAAAACAATGCCTTTAGTTCCGTAGCTTCATCCGGTTTCATTTTACCTCCCAAAATTAACCGTAGTTGACGTCTGCGCAACGCACCTTCAAACCGCTTTACTTCCTCCTCGGTATTCGGTTGCAATGCTGGTACTTTAACCGGTGTACCATTTCGATCCAGTGCCACAAACGTATAATAGGCTTCGTTACTCTTAAACTTTTCGCCAGATGGGATATTTTCAGCATGAACAACTATGTGAATCTCCATTGACGAATTGAATGATCTGCTCACTTTGGCTTCTAAAGTAACCACATCACCCAACCGAATGCATTTACCAAAACTAACGCTATCCACCGATGCGGTAACAACCGTTTTACCGGAATGCTTTTGGGCAGCTATGGCTGCAACTATATCCATCCAGTGTAATAGCCTTCCCCCCATTAAATTATTAAGCGTATTGGTATCATTAGGTAGTACCAATTCATTCATTATGGTATGTGAATCTGAAGGTGTTTTTACTATTTCCATAAAATCTTATTTGCGTTGGCGAAAGTACATAAAAAAATAAAGCCCCGACTATTAGGTCGGGGCTTTGTTTTTTATTTTTTATAGATAAGCTTATTTGTGCAACAACTGTTTTGTTATTGATTCATCACCAATTTTGATGCGAACCATATACAATGCTGCTGTTGACGTAAAGTTTGATTCATCCAACTTAATGATATGTGAACCTGCTGATTGGTTTCTTTCAGTAAACTCTGAAACTGTTCTTCCCAACATATCCATTACCACAATTGTTACGTCTTGCTTAGAATCCAAGTTGTAAGACACATTCGAAACATTTTCAAATGGATTTGGATAAACAGAAAGGTTAAACTTGCTTGCAAACGCTTCTTCAATACCTACTGTACAATAGATTATAACCGAATCAGTTTGAGAAGCTTGGCAATTACCTGAAGTGATTTTTAACGTTACACCATACTTGTTTTTATATTGGAATGTATTTGTAACCGAATCTCCAAAGGCTTTTGAACCATCACCAAAGTCCCACTCATATCCATTCAAACCTTTAGTGCTGGCTTCAAATATTTTCTTGTTACAATCTCCTGGAATCGAATCTATTGTAAATGTTACAGTTGGTACATTCAATACATTAATAGAGTGGGTTTCACTATCAGAACAACCTTTATTGGTAGTAGATGTTAGCGTAATACTCTTAGTTCCTGCTGTAACGTATGTAAATGTTGGATTGGTTGCGATAGATGTATTTCCTCCTCCAAAATCCCAAACGTATGTTAATGTTTGACCCACATCCGGAGTTTGTGATCCATTTTGGAATTGAACTGGAGAACCCACGCAACCATCAATAGCTGAGAAAAATGCTGCCGGAATATCATTTACTTCAATTTGTTTGATAAGAGTATCTGTACAGAAATGAACAGTGTCTTTTACAATCAATCTCATGGCAAAAGTACCAATTGATGTATATGTTTTTACAGGTTCAATCTCATCAGAAGCAGCAGAGAAATCTCCAAAGTTCCAGTCGAACAATACTTTGTTTATTCCCGCTGAGTAAGTAGTTGTATTGTCAATGCTTACAACCGCATCCAGACAAGCAGTACCTGCTGTAAATCCTGCCAAAGGTTTATCATAAACAACCAATGTTCTGGTAGTAGAATCCATACAACCATAATTAGAGGTTACTCTTAGTTTTACAGTATATGTTCCATTTGTTGGATATGTGTATACCGGGTTATTTGATAATCCAAATGCACCATTACCAAAATCCCACTCACTACCATAAGTATTGATACGTCCATTTAAACCAGGTGCAATTGTTGTTGTATTGTTAAAGGTTGCTTTTAAACCAACACATTGGTTAACAGTAGTAAACGAAGCACTTGGTTTTGAGAATGAGAATGTTCCAATAATCGAATCTTTTGAACAACCTAAAACATTGGTAGCACGTAATGTCACATCGTACAAAGTATCTGCAATAGCAAAACTGAATTTAGGATTTTCCAAAGTAGAAGTTGCTTTTGTAATACCTGCTAGTTTGTTGCTCCACAAATAAGAAACAGCACCTATCGATGAGTTGGTAAATTGTATCGAATCTGTACCGCAAGCCTTTCCACTAACAAACGCTGTGAAAGGAGCGGCTTTTACAACAATTTGTTTAGTTACTGTATTTGAAACACCTGCATTGTTAAATGCTGTCATTTTCACAGTATAGGTACCCGGCATGATAAAATTAGAATATGTTTTATTACCGTCTTTGGTTGTTGCAATAGTTCCATCACCAAACTCCCACAAATAAGTGATAGGAGCTGTGTATGGCAAGAAAGTGGTCGTATTTGTAAAGTAAATTGGAACACCAGGACAAGTAGAGTCTGCAGAGGTAAACGATGCAGCCGGGGCCGAAGTTACCTTTAA
>CALRRW020000326.1:0-3063 GCA_943370695.1 Comamonas sp. lk
CATGGTTTCCAAAATATTCCGCAAGCTGAAATTACCGCTCAACGAAAAAATGAAATTTGTTGAAAAAATGGTGGCATTGCACCACCGTCCGAAAGCCCTTGCCGAAGATGGTGTAACGGATTCGGCAATTCGCAGGCTGGTGGTTGATGCCGGAGAAGACCTTGAGTCCTTGTTTACCCTTTGCCGGGCCGATATGACCTCCGCCAATATGAAAAAAATTGAGTTTTACCGAAGCAACCTCAAACAGGTTCAGCAACAGGTAGCCGATGTTTCGGAGCGGGATGCGTTGCGCAATTTTCAGCCACCGGTAACGGGAGAAGATATCATGCGTATCTTTGGTTTGGGGCCATCACGCGAGGTGGGTATCATTAAAACCGAAATCCGGGAAAGCATCCTGGAAGGAAAAATTAAAAACAACCGCGAAGAAGCCTTAAACCTGATGTTTGAAAAAGCAAAAGGACTGGGACTGAATCCTGTCGAAAAACCTTAATGCATTGCTTATATTTGCATCCAAAACCATTCAACATGCGCAAGACAACTCTTTTGTTCACCCTCTTTTTATTTATTATCGGAACCTCTGTTTCGCTCACTTCCTGCAAAAGCAAAGAAGAAAAAGCAAAAGACGAGACCTTTGAAGATCCTTGCGGAGGAAAAGCTCCGGGTGGATTAACAGGGTTGCTCATTTCGCTTGACCAGGATATTGCCTTGGGACAAACGGTGGTCAACCAAATAGATTCAAACAAAGCAGAGTACCCGGTACTGGACTCGGTTCAATATGCTGCGGCCTATGCCCATATTTACCGGATACGCGATAATATTTTAAACTCGGGCAAGGTGTATTATAAAACAACCTTTCCTTGGCAAATTCGCATTATTAAAGATGACAATACCCTCAATGCATTTTGCACACCGGGAGGTTTTATATACGTATACACGGGTATTATCAAATACCTCGACAATGAAATGCAATTGGCGGGTGTTATGGGGCACGAAATAGCCCATGCGGACAGAAGACACAGTGCCAAACAAATGGTGCAGCAGATGGGTGCGCAAACGCTTATTCAAATACTTACCAGTGGCAGCACGCAAGAACTGGCCATGTTGGGCAATAATTTACTGGCACTTAAGTTTAGCCGCAATGATGAAACGGAAGCTGATGATTATTCGGTGAGGTATTTACTGGGAACAGAATATGATGCCCAGGGTGCTAAGTACTTTTTTCAAAAAATAACGGCTGCGGGCGGGCGAAGCATTCCTGAGTTTTTGAGCACACATCCCAACCCGGATAACAGGGTTGCCAATATTGAAGACACCTGGAAATGCCTGGGTAGCACCGGTAACACTGGCACTTTCACAGAAAGATATGCTGCTTTTAAGGCTACTTTACCACAATAATTACCCTGCAAAATATTCCCCAAAGCCGTTCAACACAATTGAACGGCTTTTTTTATATCTTCGGACAACCTATTTATATCAGATAGAGTCTTATACTTAAATTCCCAAATTGAAAGCCCTTAAGGAACTAACGGAAGCAGAAATCGTTTACCGGTGCTTACAAAACGATACCGCAGCTCAAAACGAGCTGTACAGAAGGTATGCCGGTAAAATGATGGGTGTGTGCATGCGATATGCACGCAACAGAGACGTTGCTGCCGATATTATGCAAGATGGGTTTGTAAAAGTATTTATCAATTTAAAATCGTTTAAAGGTGAAGGCTCCTTTGAGGGCTGGATTAAGCGTATTATGATTAATACTTCCCTTAAGCAATACCGAAAAGATTTAAAGTTTAAAAATGACGTGGATATAGAGGTTGCTTATGGCGTTTCGTTTGATAATAATATTGTGAGCAATATATCAACCAAGGAACTATTGAACCATATACAGGATTTACCGGATGGGTACCGCACCATTTTTAACTTATATGTGATTGAGGGTTACCAACACAATGAAATTGGGGATATGCTCCATATTTCGGAAGGGACCTCAAAATCACAATTATCAAGGGCACGCAATTATTTAATGCAAATTATCAAAAAAGAACATAATAGTTAATCACTCATGGAACGCAACGAACACGATATTTTTGACGAGCTGGTAAGGGGCAAACTTACCAACTACAGCGAGCCGACAGAGCCCGAATGGATCCATTCCATTCAGGCAAAAAAAACCAGGGCGGTAAATTTATACCATTTGTATAAGTTGATGCTGATAGCTGTAATAGTGGGTGCTGGCATGTTTGCCGGCATTCAACTAATGCCTTTCCAATTGGATAAAACTGCCGCTACCCAAACCGAGCAGTCGGGTGCACAAACACCTGCTATTCATGTTTATTCAACCACCCAACCTGCAACTGCTGAATTTGCCTCAGCAACTGTGGTAACCACAACTAATAACATAACTCCTGTTTCGATAACAACTACTCAAACCACTGCCAACCCACATCAACACAACAAACAACGCGTTGTAAAATCGCACAACAATCACTCAACTGCTCCTAAACACACAACATCATCTGCTAAAAAACATACTCAAACAAACACGGTTAAATCAATACAGCCAGCCCCGGTAAAAGGCGAAAAGGTGGAATTGTTGCCAACTGAAACCAACGATAAAGAACAGGAAAAGCCTGCAACAGAAAAACCTCAGGCATCTGCTACTCCCTGCAAGGCGGCTTTCGATTATTACACTTCTTATTCGGGTGAATTCAATTTTGTGCATACCGCGCAAATTGCAGACAATGCGGATATCAGGTGGAGTTTCGGAGACGGGGAAACCAGTGAAAGCGAAAACACAAAACATGTATACCAACACAGCGGAACCTACGAAGTAACACTGACCATTACTGATGCAAAAGATGCCTGCACCTATAGCAAAACAATTGCTTACCGCAACCCTGAAGAAAAAACCACACCGATAACCATCAGTGGAAAACTGGTAGCGGGTTCTACGTTGTTAAAAAATGGTATTGTAGAGCTATATGCATTTGATGAAAACAAAGGCCAGTTTAAATCGGCACAAAATATCCGCACCAACCAGGCCGGTGAATACACCATCTTGCTTCA
>CALRRW020000327.1:0-3053 GCA_943370695.1 Comamonas sp. lk
AAGCTGTATCAATAGCAAAAGCAATGGCTTCACACCCAAATATTTGGTCACGTAAATGGGTGTTTAACCAATATGACAGCATGGTGGGAACCATCAACCAAACAACCAATGCTCCAAGTGACGCAGCCGTTGTAAAGGTTAAAGGCACCAACAAATCCATTGCAATGAGTGTTGATTGTAACTCCCGTTACATTTACGCTGATCCGTTTAAAGGTGCAATGATTGCTGTGAGTGAAGCGGCCAGAAATATTGTTTGCTCAGGAGGAGATCCTGCTGCTGTTACCAACTGTTTAAACTTTGGTAATCCTTATAATACAGAAGTTTACTGGCAGTTTGTAAACGCCATTAAAGGAATGGGAGAAGCCTGTAAAAAGTTTGATACCCCGGTAACCGGTGGTAACGTAAGTTTTTACAACCAAAGCAGCGATAACGATGCGGTGTATCCAACACCAACAATCGGGATGGTGGGGTTAATTTTAGATGGCAAAAAACACATGACACTTGATTTTAAACAAGCGGGGGATGCTATCTACTTAATTGGCCAATCGCGCAATGATATCGGCTCTTCGCAATACCTTGTATCACAACATAAGGTTGAGTTTTCAAGTGCACCCTATTTTGAACTGGATGAAGAATACAACGTTCAGCAAACGGTTAAAACGGTTATTGCAAGCAACCTTGTTCAATCGGCACACGATTTAAGTGAAGGAGGATTGTTTATCGCATTGCTGGAATCAGCCATGCATAGAAACCTTGGTTTCTCTGTTCAAAAAGCACAAACGGAAATCAGAAATGATGCTTACTTGTTTGGTGAAGCACAAAGCCGTGTTGTTGTTTCTGTTAAAGCCCCAGATATTGCTGCCTTTGAAAAAGCCCTTGGTAACACCGCATTCGAAAAACTTGGAGAAGTAACAACAGGAGCTATTTCGGTTGCCGGTACAAACTTTGGTTCGGTTGCCGAATACAAAAATTTATTTGATAACGCGTTGGCCAATTATTTAGCTTAAGCATCTATTGCGGCTGTTTATTTTGTATAACAGTTGGCAAAACTGTTTTCTGGGGATATTGCTTATTTCAAAGTATGTTTGATTCCTAATGGCGTGAATTAATGCGCCATTTGTAACCTATGTACTTAAAAAAACCATTCGGTCTTATTCCGCAACTTTGTATTGCCTGTTTAATCTTTCTTTTTTCGGCCTGTTCTTCAGAAAAATTATTGCTTATTGTTAACGTTCCCGGCAACACTCCGGCAGAAGAGAACATTTATATTACAGGAAGCTTTAATAATTGGAACCCGGCAGATCCTGCTTATCAACTTGAGTTTGACGCTGCTTTACATTCATACAGCATAAGCCTTCCCGAAAGCGTCAAAGAGGGTGCATACCTGTATGCAAGAGGAAACAACAACAGCATTGAATCCGATGCCTGCGGTAATCGGATTTTGGCACGAAAACTCTCGTCTGTAACAACACAAATAGACACCATTGAGGGATGGATGGATATTGCTGCTGTCAATTGTACCCAACATACTTTTATCATTCAGGCTGATAGTGGGTTGATGCCCGATAACGAAACCATTTACCTGGCAACTGCAGCAAGTAACTGGAAAGCCGGAAATGCTGAATATCTTTTTCAACAGCAAGAAAATGGAACCTATTCGCTTACACTTTTTCAAAACACCCATCAGGTCTTATTTAATTTGTTCAGGGGTAACCGGCAACAATTTGACACTGCTCAGTTAATTCCTTCGCATGACGACACCACCATGCTTACATTGGCCATTTCACTGCCCGTTACACCAGTAACAGCAAAGCCTGTTGCAAAACAGGAGGCCTGGTTAACACCTTCAAAACCTACTGAAAAAACAGTTGAAAAGGTGCTACCCCAAGCATCGCCCCAAACAATTACGATTGATAAACCCAAACCCATACAGGTAGTTGCAGCTACAATGCCAACCCCTGCTCCAACTATCGTTGAGGTTCCCAAAACAAAACCACAACCCGAACCTGTAAAAAATCCGGAGGCCAATAAGCCACAAGTTGCACCAAAAGTAACACCTCCGGTTGTGGCCGAAAAAAAGGTGGTGGATTCCGACACACGCAAAAAAATATTTGTGATTATTGATAAGCTACCTTCTTTTGGTAAATCAGACGAATTATACTTAGCTGCCGATTTTAATGATTGGAATATTGCCGACCCTAATTACCAGTTTCGCAGTTTACCAAACGGCAAAAAATATTTGCTGTTACGGCTAAACGATTCCAAGTCGCACGATTTTAAAATTACGCGTGGAGAAGCAGGAACAGATGAAGCGAACTACAAAGAAGAGGCGGTTGATTTTCACGAAATTGAAAAAGGCGAAGCAGATGATACGATTCATGTTCGCATTGATAGTTGGCTGGATGCCTATCCAAGAAAAAGAATTGTGGTGTACTTAGTAGATGTTCCGGAAAACACGCCTGAGCGGGATGATATTTACCTAACCGGAGATTTTAACAAATGGAAACTGGATGATGATAATTATAAATTCACCGCATTAGGCGACTATGCGTATGCATTAACCATTGACGATTTTAGTAAATTTTACAATCAATTTAAAATATCAAGAGGTAGCTGGGAAACCGAAGCCGTGGCTCGAAATGGGCGCGTGCCGGGTGCCCAACGATTTGAGTTAATCCATAAAGATACCATGCGGCTCCGCATTGAGCAGTGGAAAGATTTAAAAAACAGGAAATAAAAAAAGCGACAACAAAAAGTTGTCGCTTTTGATAAATAAGAGTCTCACATTTATTCTTTGACTAACTTCTGAGTAGAGGTTATTCCGTTTGCATAAACTTTCAGCACATATATTCCTTTCTGTAAATCGGCTGCATCATCCATTGTAAGCTGGTTAGTACCGGTTTCCAGTAAAAATGATTTGCTGTATACTTTCTCTCCCATCAGGTTGGTGATGGTTAAGTCGGCAGTGGTTTTCTCCATTGAACTCACAGCAACTGTCAAACGTTGTGTAAAGGGGTTTGGAAAAGCTGTCTGGGCTTGGTTTGCTATTTTAT
>CALRRW020000328.1:0-3051 GCA_943370695.1 Comamonas sp. lk
GTGGCTAAACTGCTTTCAATCTTTCGTGATTTAGATATTTATACAAAAAATAAGATAAGTACGGAAGATAAATTAAGGCATTTTCAACACTATAATATTTCTGACTATTTCCAAAACGGGAAAACAAAGTTAGAATATATCTGTGATTCCTATTCTGTCAAATATGAAAACGAAACATGGAGCATAACCAAAACGGCAGATTTTTCTGAACAAATAGCACACGAAGAAAAGCGTGTTTGGGAATTAGCAAAGAGCCTTACCAATACCGATTCGGCATTGCTAAGTGAACAAAAAGACGCGAGAATCAATGCTATTTACGAAGCAATAAGGAAAAGTTTTATACAATTACTAGACAGGCAAATGTATATCCCTGCTGAACGTATTTTGGTGTCGATAATAAAAGATTCGTCATTTTCTTTTATGGAAATACCGCTTCCAGGTTGTTTAAAAGAGTTTGGAATCATGTTCGAGGAGGCTACTAAACAAACAAAAGTTTTAGACCTAACGCCACTAAACATTGTTTATAAGAGCGAAGAAAATAGACACCGAATTTATTTCAACGATAGCAATTCTGTATCGTTATCAGAAAGTTCAAGCGGCATACAGACAGCAGCCCCAATGCAATTAGTGGTGAACCACCTAACCTCTCATAGAAGAGGGTTTGGGCGGTATTCATTTTTGGTTGAAGAACCTGAATTAAATCTTTTTCCGAGCACGCAGAAGTCAATGATTGAATATTTGGTATCAATGTGTCAAACAGGGCTTATTACTACTACTCATAGCCCATATATACTAAGTATCTTCAACAACCTACTACTAGCCACACACGTAACCCAACAATATCCAAATACTAAAGAAAAGGTTGAACGAATAGTTCCTCAAAACCTGTGGCTTAATCCCCTTGAGTTCAACGCATATTCTATTAGCGGAGGAACAGCAACGCAGATTTTTGACAGAGAGATAGGTCTTATATCCACCAATTATTTAGACAACATATCACTTGAGATTAATGCAGAAGGTCAATTTTTAATGGAACTATATAAAGAATCCAAGAGAGCAAACCGATTGATATGATTGATTTCGATTTGGCATTTGAGCAGTGTGGTAAAAACAAGTGTGTTGATTTAACACATTCAAGGGAATTTTATGTAGCAGAAAAAGAGGATAAAAGGTCTTATTTGGTTTATAATCCGTGCCCCGAATACCCGCATTTTTCAGTTTTAAACCCTAATGAGAAGGAAATTACAATGGTTGCGGTAGATAGCTGCATATATGATCCTAGAGATGACGAACGATGTGATTTCGTGCTTTATAGCCAAGATGTGTTTTGTTACGTAGAGTTAAAGCGGGGATTCGACCCAAAACTAATAGTTGAAAAATACGATAAGGCAATAAACCAACTGATTGAAACAATTTCTACCTTTAGGTACCTATTTGATTATGGAGAAAGGGTTATAGAGGCATATCCTTGCGTTGGATATAATAGCTGTGTTCCACAATGTTCGGCATCTAGCATGGCCCATATAAAACTGTTTGAAGATAGGTTTGATGTTGATTTGTGTGCAGGGAACCAGCGCACATTTTAACGATAATCATATCTACACTAATCAACGAACAACCCTAATTTATTCTTTCCGAATTTCCACTTTCTAATAAAAATTCTGTTGCATTTTATTCTCCCCGCTCCATAAGCATTATTCAAATGACAAGTTTCGATTCTTTGCGAATAACTACCAACTAATATTTAGTTTTGTATTTATTTCCCAACTTCCGATTTGAGCAGTTTTTTTATCGAGTTGCAATATGGGTGAACGGGTTGCAAGTTTTCGGCATTCCCTGTGCCTCCGTTTTCAATCTCCAAGTCGTGGTCCATTTGAATAGAGTTTTTGTGAAGGAATCCGCCACAGATTGCACACTTAACAACAGAATCAATTGCCACTCTTATGAAAGCCTCTGATTTACTTTCACTTGAAGCATCTTTCCTTTTTTTAGGGTTTAGCTCTTTAACTCCTGCTTTAAAAAAATTATAGTCTTCATGTCTGTCAAGGATAACCAATATTTCATCTTCACTCTTTTTGTCAATAAAACATTTTATTATAAAGTCGAAAAGCTTGTATAAATTAACGTATCCTTTGGCGCCACTTCCCCATGTAGTTGTCGCTTGGTTTACAATGTTTTTGTGTTTCCATATAAATAATTCAAATTCCTTTCTGACCTTAGTAAAGCTTGGAAAAAGTTTCGCTTTTTCATATTCCCTGACAAGCTGAAGAATAGCCATAAAAGCGGTTACCTGGTAGCGACCTTGTTTGCTATAAAAATATATAACAGGATGAAGCCCTAAGGAAGACGACATTGTTCCAGTTATATTAGCCAGCATTTTTTTGTGTTAATTAAACATTCAATTGTTTGAGCGCCATCCTGTGATTCATCTGGGATGCTATTTTCTGGGTAATCCTCTGCCTTTTTTATCCTGCTTGCGTCAACAATTTTTATCCCATTGCTAAAATTAACAATATTTAAAATTAACTCCTGTGTCGTTTGGGCATAGCTTTTACCCGTTAATGAAACATCCATGGTTTTTACAGGGGTTTCTAATTTCGGAAAAAAAATCCATTCGCTTATCTCTTTTGCAAGCTCCTCGATTTTCTCAATGTTTGCAGCGGGGAACTTTCCCCAGTATTTATGTCCAGTTGTAGAGCGAATAATAGCCCTTGCAGCTATTGCCATAGGCTTATTTCTTGCTTTTAATAGCCTTTTTTCTGTTCCGTCAAGCTGAGAAGCTCCTTCATTTATTCGAAAGAAAGAGTTTTCCGCCTGAGAAGCATCTCCGGGAACCCATTGAAAAACTATTTGTTGTGAAGAAATCCTGTTGGCTATTTCTATCTTTTTGCTATCCCCGCCACTAATTTTAGCAAGCAATACATCTTCATAAGACCCGATATTTTCTTCGATTAGACGTTTTGCTTCTTTTGCCTTTGCTTTTTGCCCATCCTCTATGTCTATTCCAAATATCTTAGTGGTCAAACTCCCCGCCCCGTAGTCATTATTAAT
>CALRRW020000329.1:0-3047 GCA_943370695.1 Comamonas sp. lk
AAAGTTGAAAACAAAGATTATAGTTTAAAGGCAGCTAAAATATTTCCTGTATGGAATTCAGCTATGTTTGCTGAAATTTTAGCTCATGAAAATCCATCTTCAGTGGTTCTTTATGAAGATGGTGTTGAAGGGAGTGTAGAGTCCAATAAGATGCATCATATTTTAGATAGTGCTTTCACAAAAATGGATAGTACTTTTTTTCCGCAAACAATATTTGTTACCAAATTTAAACGTCCGCAAAAATGACAGAACGTAAAAAACTTTTCCTCCTCGATGGAATGGCTCTTGTATACCGCGCCTATTTTGCCTTTAGCCAAACCCACGTATTACTTCATATGGTTTTAATACCTCAGCTATTTTCGGTTATGCCAATACCGTTTTAGATATTATCAAAAAGGAAAAACCTACACATATCGGAGTTTCGTTTGATACTTCAGAGCCAACTGCCCGACATATTGAATACGAAGCTTACAAGGCACACCGAGAGGAAATGCCGGAGGATATTTCGAAGGCATTACCCTTCATCATGCGGTTAACTGATGCGTTTAAAATTCCCATTCTGGTGAAACCCGGTTTTGAAGCGGATGATATTATTGGCACACTTGCCAAAAAAGCAGAGCTTCAAAATTTTGATGTATACATGATGACACCCGATAAAGATTTCGGGCAATTGGTGAGCGAGCATATTTTTATTTACAAACCGGCACGCTTGGGCAATGATTATGAAATAATGGGCATTCCCGAGATTTTGAAACGTTGGGAAATAACAGATGTAAAGCAGGTTATTGATATTTTGGGCATGTGGGGTGATGCTGTTGATGGTATTCCGGGGATACCGGGTATTGGTGAAAAAACTGCGAAATTATTGGTGCAAAAATATGGCAGCATGGAAGGCTTGTATGAGCATACCCATGAACTAAAAGGCAAACAAAAAGAAAAAGTGGAAGCCAATAAGGAACAGGCATTTTTAAGCAAACGGCTCGCCACAATTGACTTAAATGTTCCAATCGAACTCGAAGAAGAAAAACTTGTTTTTGAGAGCGCAGACAAAGAAGCGTGTGAAGCCTTATTTGCTGAACTGGAATTTAAAACAATGGCGAAACGGCTTTTTGGTTCTACAGAGGAGAATGCTCCCGCTGCCGGCAGCCGGCAGTCTGCCGTTAAGAGTCCTCAGCCAGCAGCCAGTAGCAATGCATTTGATCTGTTTAACCAGGGAACGAATGAAACAAGTGCTATTGAAAGAAGAGAAGCCGAACTATCGGAAGAAGAAATTCCATCAACGCCCAAAAATAATGCTGAAACAGTTCCGCATACCTACCACTTAATTGATACAGCGGAAAAACGCGCAGCCTTAATTAATGATTTAGTACAACAACCGGAAATTTGTTTTGATAGCGAAACCACAAGTTTGGATGAACTCATTGCCGAAGTTGTTGGGTTATCATTTTCATATAAAGCAGGAGAGGCTTATTATGTTCCTTTCCCAGAAAATAGGGAGGAGGCTCAGGCAATGATGAACGAGTTTAAGCCCGTGTTTGAAAATGAAAACAGTTTAAAAATCGGGCAAAACATTAAATACGATTTGAGCATCCTCAAAAATTATGGTGTTAGGCTCAAAGGCAAATGGTTTGATACCATGCTTGCTCATTATTTAATTGATGCCGATCTCCGTCATGGAATGGATTTTTTGGCCAATAATTACCTGAATTACGAGCCTATCTCTATCGAAACATTAATTGGCAAAAAAGGCAAAGGTCAGTTGAGTATGCGCAGTGTAGAATTAGAGAAAATAAAAGAGTATGCAGCCGAGGATGCTGATGTAACCTTGCAGTTGAAAAACTTATTTGCTCCGCAATTGCCCGAACGCAATGCCCAAAAGTTGTTTGATGAAGTGGAAGTTCCCCTTATTGATGTGTTGAATGATATGGAGCGGGAGGGCATCAAAATAAACGCTCAGTTTTTAAATGAATACTCAGTTGAATTAGCAAAAGAAATTGGTGTGTTGGAAAAGCGCATTCATGAATTGGCTGGCGTGAATTTTAATATCGCATCACCCAAACAATTGGGTGAAGTATTATTTGATCATTTAAAACTTGATCCCAAAGCGAAAAAAACAAAAACAGGCCAGTACCAAACCGGAGAAGATATTTTACAAGGATTGAGCGAACATGAAATTGCAAAATGCATTTTGGATGTGCGGCAATTGCAAAAGTTAAAATCAACTTATGTGGATGCACTGCCAATATTGGTAAAAGAGAAAACAGGCAGGGTTCACACTTCCTTTAATCAGGCTGTAGCCGCTACCGGAAGACTTTCGTCAACCGATCCTAATTTGCAAAACATCCCGATTCGCACCGATAAGGGAAGGGAAATACGCAAGGCATTTATTCCGCGGAATGAAGATTATGTGTTGATGAGTGCTGATTATTCGCAAATAGAATTGCGCGTTATTGCAAGTATTGCGGCCGAAGAAAATATGATTGATGCGTTTGTAAAAGGTATCGATATTCATACAGCTACTGCTGCAAAAGTGTATGGCAAAACAATTGAAGAAGTAACATCGGAAGAACGCAGAAATGCAAAGGCCGTGAACTTTGGGATTATATACGGACAGTCGGCTTTTGGCCTTGCTCAAAACCTGGGTATACCGCGCAAGGAAGCAGCTACGATTATTGAGGAGTATTTTAAACAATACCCACGCATCAAAACATTTATGAGTACTACCATTCATTTTGCGCAGGAGCATGGTTTTGTAGAAACGATTTTGGGACGCAGAAGGTATTTGCGTGATATTAACTCGAAAAATTTTACCGTGCGCGGATTTGCCGAACGAAATGCTATTAATGCCCCCATACAAGGCAGCGCAGCAGATATGATTAAAGTGGCCATGATTAAAATAAAGGCTGCCATGCAAAACGCGAAGCCTGAAATCCAACATTCAAAAATGATTTTGCAGGTGCATGATGAGTTGCTGTTTGACGTTCACAAAAGTGAAGTGGAAGCCATGAAACAATTGGTGAAACAAGAAATGGAAACTGCCGTGTCTT
>CALRRW020000330.1:0-3043 GCA_943370695.1 Comamonas sp. lk
TTTCAAATATGATGTAAGCAATATTCCCAAGCAAAAACAAGGAATTGACTACAACCATTTGGCTGTGGGTAAACTGGAACTCCAGGCGCAAAAGGTATCCTACACACCCGATGTGATTAAAGGCAATATCAGACAACTTACCTTAACAGAACAATGTGGATTGGATTTACGCAAACTCCATACTGAATTTATATATGACGATAAACATGTGGAACTCGCAAATTTATTGGTGCAAACACCCAATACGTTTATTGCAAATTATGCCACAATCGAATATCCTTCACTCAGCAGTTTATCCAAAAATATAGAAACACTTTACATCAAAGTCAATTTCAAACAAACACGCATTGCCATGAAAGATGTGTTGTTGTTTGCCCCGTATTTAAAAAAGGAAGATATCATTAACCGAAACAGGTCCCAGGTAGTATTGCTGAACGGAAATATAAATGGAAACCTAAACGCACTAACCTTTGATCAGTGTATTGTGCAAACAGCCAACCAAACCGCCATCGCTTTCAGTGGAAACATAAAGGGGCTACCGAATGCCAGGAACTTGAGATATGATATTCAACTTAAATCACTTGTTACCTCACAAAAGGATATGGTTGCCATATTACCCCAAAGCATGCTGCCCTCGGCTATTGCAATACCCCGCCAACTCAAAATTTCAGGAACAACAAAAGGCGCTGTAAACGATAATCAATCGAATATCAAAATTGAATCCACTTCCGGGTATGCACATATCGTCTCTTCCATCAACCACCTGAATACAATACCAACCTACACCTTAGCCCTCAACACCAAAGAATTTGATATCGGGTATGTGGTAAAACAACCCGTTGTGGGAACCGTAACCGGAACCATGGAAGCCAAAGGAACAAATTTTGATATCAATAAAATGACCGCAGATATTACCGCGCAGTTTCAAAAAGTGGAAGTGAACAAATATCCCTATGCAAATATTCAGATTAACGCTAAAGCCGATTCCGGTAATTATGCCGCAACGGTAACTGCAAACGATACCGCATTAATATTTAAATTAATGGCTGATGCCTCATTGCGCAATAACCAAAGCAAAGCAAATATTGATTTGGTGCTTACAGGTGCCAACTTAAAACAACTGCACCTTACAACCGAGTCTATCAAAACAAGCGGAAGGCTAACAGCCAACTTGTACCGAAAAGACAGTAATGATGTGCGCGGAAATTTAACGGTGGGCAATGTTGTAGTGGTAAAAAACGACCGCAAATACAAACTCGATTCCCTCATCCTGATGAGCATCAATGCCAAACGCAACAACTCGCTTTCAGTGAGCAACTCAATTGTAAAAATTGCCTACAAAGGCGAAACAGGATTGTCCGAATTAAGCGGTGTTATTAAACAGTATGCCTCACAATTTATGGGGAAAACAATCCCCGTTTCGGATACCTTATCACAAAGCTTTACCTGTTCGGTTCAAATTAATCCACACCCTTTTTTAACAGAGGTTGTTTTTCCAAAACTTACCCAATTTGAAGGATTAACACTCGAAACAAATTACGCAAGCCGGCAACAGGCACTGATGGTTAACGTAAATGCCCCTGTAATTGAATACAACAATCAACGGATTAATGGGTTGGCTGTTAATATTGATGGCAATAAGGATAAAATGGTTTACAGGGCATCTGTATCCTCTTTTAACTCGGGCGCCATTTCAATACCCACAACCATTTTGTCGGGGATTATCCAGCAACATATTATCGATTATAAGCTTCAGGTATTGGAACCCGACAGCGGTTATAAATTAATGCTTGCAGGTCAAATCAATTCGGCCACCGAAAACAAAACAAGTATTCGGTTTACCAATGATGCAGAGTTTAATAATACACAATGGAAAATACACAAACAGAATGAAATCGTCATTACTCCCAATGGAATAAATATTCAGCAGCTTGAACTAAAGCACAACAACGAATTTATTCGCATCCATTCAACTTCATTGGCAGAAGACGCTCCCATTGATATTCAATTTAACCAATTCGAACTTGGAACACTTTCACGCATCATTGAAAAAGATACTGCCATTGTACGTGGCTTATTACAAGGCGATTTTAAGATTCAATCCGTTAACCAATTTGCATTTACTTCGGATTTAAAAATATCGGATCTGGCCTATAAGTCAATTGCCATTGGCGATTTAACCATTAAAGCAAATAACCTGAGTGCCAGTAAATATGAAGCACATATAGCCTTAACAGGCAGCGAAAACAAAGCATTTATTGACGGTTATTTCCAAAACAATGAGGTGGATTTTGATGTGAACATTACACAAATCAATATTCAAACCATTGAAGCATTTATTCCCAACACCATCAAACGAAGCGAAGGATATGTTTCGGGCAACCTCAGCATTAATGGAAAAGCGAGCCAACCCCAATTTGACGGATTTGTGGAATTCAACAACGTCTCTTTTCACCTGGCAGCTGTGAATAACAGATTGTCCATGCGTAAGGAACGAATAAAAATAGACGAGCATGGTGTTTATTTTAAAGATTTTACGGTGCTCGATTCCACCAATCAACCATTGGTCATAAATGGAAGTGTGCTCACTTCTAATTTTGTGAACATGAAATTTAACCTCGATATTTCCACCCAAAACTTTATGGTGTTAAATACCACACCCCTGCAAAATAAAGTGTACTATGGAACAATCTTACTCAGCAGTACCATCAAAATAAGAGGAACAGAAACGTTACCTGATATAAATGCCGAAGTGAAACTATTGAAAGGAAGTCGATTCACATTTGTGGTGCAGGAAGGCGCCCTCAGTACCGATAAAGGAGACGGGGTAGTCGTGTTTATAGATTCGAACAAAACCAGCATTATGGCAGCGGATACCATGGCAATTGTAACAGCTATGAAAGGAATTGATTTTAAAGCCAATATTGAAGTTGATAAACAAACACAGTTTAAAATCATTACAGACAAAGTAAGTGGTGATAATTTAACAGTAACAGGCGGGGCCAATCTGGATTTCGAATTGGATGCTTCAGGTAAAATGAGT
>CALRRW020000331.1:0-3038 GCA_943370695.1 Comamonas sp. lk
CAAAACCCTCAGAACTTTATTTCGAATTGTTTGTTTTTAATGCAGGTTCAATTATAGAAGCTTTGTAATCTTTGAAACTTTCTAATCTTTGTAGTCGGATTACATAGAGCCTTAGAAACACAAAGCCAATAACCCAAAAAGCAATGCCACAATACAAAATAATCGAATGTCCAAGGGATGCAATGCAAGGTTTGCATGATTTTATACCCACACAAAAAAAGATAGCCTATATTAATCAGTTGTTAAAAGTTGGTTATGATTCCATTGATTTTGGAAGTTTTGTGTCTCCCAAGGCCATTCCTCAGATGATTGATACTGCAGAGGTTTTGGCGGGCTTGGATTTATCGCTTACCAAAAGTAAATTATTGGCTATAATAGCAAACGTGAGAGGTGCAGAACAAGCCGTACAGCACGCTCAAATAAAATACTTAGGTTTTCCGTTTTCCATTTCCGAAACCTTTCAGCAACGCAATACCAATTCGAGCATCTTGCAATCGCTCGATTCGGTGAAGCAAATCCAGGAACTTTGTGTGAAAAATAATAAGGAGCTGGTTATTTATATCTCAATGGGTTTTGGTAACCCTTATGGCGATGCATGGGGTACCGAGATAGCTGAAAAATGGGTGGCCCAAATGGATTCATTGGGTGTAAAAATTATCTCATTAAGCGACACCATCGGTATTGCAAATCCGGAATCTATTTCATATTTATTCAGCAGTTTAATTCCCCGGTTTAAACATATTGAGTTTGGAGCACATTTGCACACAACTCCTACAACCTGGAAAGAAAAAATTGAAGCAGCGTATGCGAGTGGGTGTATCCGCTACGATGGCGCGATTAAAGGTTTTGGAGGTTGTCCGATGGCATCCGATAATTTAACCGGCAATATGCCAACCGAAAATTTAGTGAGCTTTTTCATAGAGAAAAATATCGACTTAGCATTAGATGAAAAAGCATTTTTCGATTCAATGCTAAGCGCTGTAGATGTATTCGGGGTTTAACATATATACATTTATTGTATGAGAGAGTTGTCTCATTGAGCGAAGCCCGATAGCTCTCGGGGCGATAGGGGGCAATAAAAAAGAGACTTCCCGCAAAAGCAGAAAGTCTCTTCAAATTATACGTTTTAATTATTCGAATTTCGATGTTCAGATTTCGAATTTATTTCCTACATAAAACGATTTCCAACCCATACAAATCTTTTCACAATAAATTCAGCCGAAGTAAGGCTTGCATTGCCCGCAGGATTTCCTCCCGTAACGTGCATATCACTAAATGCAGCATGTGAATTGATAAAAGCCGCCCCGGTAAAATTAAATGAAACTGGAGTGAAAACACTGTTCATTTCATCCTCAATTAAGTTTTGGGTAGCGGTATCGGTCGTATAAGCGCCACAGGTTATTGCTCCTTTATCGCTTGCTAGTTGTTTGGCCAATGCCAATGAATCGGCTGTCGAATCTGTTTTAATTACAAACACAATCGGCCCGAAACACTCGTGGTTAAACACAGAGCCTTGTGTTCTGTCTAATTCAATAACGGTTGGGCTTGCAACCCTTGCATCAGCAAATTCTTCATTTTTAATCGGCATCGACTCCAATATTACTTTGCCCCCCAGGTTTTTTGAGTCAGCCAATCGTTTCGAAGTAAGGTCTGATTGAATAGCCCCCAATGTAGGGGCACCGGCTTTCGGATTTGTTACCAATCCCTGAATGGAATCGCATAACATTTTTACGGCATCCTCATAACTCACGATGCCATCATCCGTTTTTACTCCGGTAGCAGGAATGAAAATATTTTGCGGAGCCGTGCACATTTGTCCTGAGTAGAGCGAAGCTGAGAATGCAATATTCTGCATCACGGCAGGCAATTGCTTGGCCGAATCGATAATAATAGAGTTTACACCGGCTTTTTCTGTAAACACCGTTTTGTGTTGTAAGCCTTCAACATATTCGCCAAATACACTTCCACCGGTATAATCAACCAATTTTACAGCCGGGTTTTCCGCCAATAGTTTGGTAACCGGATTGGCTAAAGTATCTGCAGCCAATTGTACCGTATTTACATCAATGTTGTTTTCTTGTAATAATTTCTGAATTTCACCAACAACAATTGCTATAGGTAATACTGCTTTTGGGTGCGGTTTCACAATACTTACATTACCTGTAATCAGGTTAGCAAACAAAGCAGGCACCGTATTCCAGATAGGGAAGGTGCTGCAACCAATAACCAGTCCCACACCTTTGGGCATGGCCTTCCAGTTTTTGTTAATGGTTAAATCAAACTTGCCCATTGGCTTGGTCCATGCAGCGTTAGCAGGTAAACTGGTTAATTGTTTGTAACCCTCAATCACTGCCTCCAAAGCTCTGTCGTTACTATGCGGCCCGCTAGCCTGAAACGACATCATAAAACTTTGTCCTGTAGTATGCATAGTAGCATAAGCAATATCAAAGAAGCGCAATTTTAAACGCTCAAGTACTTCAATTAACAAACCGGCTCTGTCTGCAACGCTTATTTTGCTCCAGGCCTTTTGCGCAGTAGTTGCATCCTTTATATATGCATCTATATTTTTAGTAGGGTACTTAACACCAATTCCCAATTGCAAGTATGGAGATATTTCCTCGCCAACCCATGCATCTCCGCCACCTTGCAAGAGTTCAGCAAAGTTATTATTCATTACAGCGCTTATGTATGCTTTTGCTTTTGCATCAGCATCCTCCGCATAAAATTTAGGCATTTCAGGATAAGGTGTATAATAGTTTCTGGCCACCGTAGCAGCAATAGCATCATTCACCAAGGATTCGTGTTTGTTAAATAAACTCATTTTTATATTTCTGTTTAAAGATGCGAATGTATAAAGTTTCGGCAAAACAAGTACTCATTAATGTCACATATATAATACACTACAAAAACATATTCGGCAAACATTCATATTGAAGCCGTTCCTTAATCTAACATTACAAGTCCTTTCTGCTTTGCAAGCTATACTTTCTATTTACGCCAATTCCTGATAAAAGGAATTTTTATGATTATCCTTCTTA
>CALRRW020000332.1:0-3032 GCA_943370695.1 Comamonas sp. lk
TTAATTCTTTTACTCTGTCTATGTTACGCGCAATTTTCATGGGCACAAACAACCCCTGTCAAAGCAAAAAATAGAGGAACAATTTATTTGAGTTGGGGTTATAATCGGGAGGGATACTCTAAAAGCGATATCCGGTTTAAAAATACAACGTCCGATAATTATGATTTTGTCATGCAAGACGCAAAGGCGCATGAAAAGCCGGGATTTAACCATGGAGTAGGCGATTTTTTAACAACTGATTTAACCATTCCGCAATACAATTTTCACATTGGTTATTTGTTTAATGATAAGCGTAACCTGGGAGTTGAATTAAGCTGGGACCATTTAAAGTATATTGTAAACGATAATGTAACGATGCATATCAAAGGGCAAATAAGAGGCAACCAAATTGATAAGGACACATTTGTTACACCTGATTTTATTCATCTGCAGCACACCAACGGGAACAATTACCTGATGCTCAATATTGTTAAAACCCATTTGTTGTACAAAAACAAATACATCGATTTGCATGCAATAGGCAAAGCAGGAGCCGGTCCATTGGTTTCGTATTCCATTACAACTGTTTTGGGTAGCCACAATCCAGGTGGGTTCAAAGTGCAAGGATTTGTGCTTGGCCTTAACGCGGGAGCCCGTTTAAATATGTTCAAATATTTGTTTATACAACCGGCTTTCCAATATGGATTTGCCGACTATACAAGCACACCCATCAGTGCCGATGGGAAAGGCAGGGCAACACATGTATTCAGTTCATTTATGGTATCCGTAGAAGGTGGATTTAATATACCACTCGGTATATTCTAAACGCAGTTAAGCGTTGCTGATTCATCAGGACTTTCCATGTTAATAAGCATTTTGCACCTGAACAACCCAATTGTTCAATGCGGTAGATGCCCAATTTAAAATTCAGCAGAAATCGCTAATTATCATAAGCCAAATAAGGGCTCAACCATTTCTCTACATATTCCACCGAAACGTTTTTGCGTTTGGCGTATTCTTCAACCTGGTCCTTGTCTATTTTTCCTACCGCAAAGTATTTACTATCGGGGTTGGCAAAATAAAATCCGCTTACAGCTGCCGTTGGATACATTGCATAACTTTCGGTTAAGGTAATTCCAGTATTTGCTTCTGCGTTTAACAAATCAAACAATTTGCGTTTTTCGGTATGGTCGGGGCAGGCAGGGTAACCCGGTGCCGGACGAATACTATTGTATTTTTCGCGGATAATTTCTTCGTCTGTCAACTGTTCGTCTTTGGCAAAACCCCAGTATTCTTTGCGCACCAATTCATGCATTTTTTCGGCAAAAGCTTCTGCCAACCTGTCGGCAATGGCTTTAATCATAATGCTGTTGTAATCGTCATGGTCTTTTTCGTAAGCCTCAATTAAAGGCTCAATTCCAATACCGGCCGTAACCGCAAACATTCCTAAATAATCTTGTTTACCCGAATCTTTTTGGGCAATAAAATCGGCCAGGCAGATATAAGGTTGGTCGGCTGCTTTTTCATTTTGTTGACGCAAGAAATGGAAGGTAGTTGTTGGCTGAGCGGAGCCGAAGTCACCGGTTATGAGTTCTACATCATCACCAATCGCATTTGCTTTGTGGAATCCAATGACTCCGCGAGCTTTCAATAACTTTTTGCTAATCACCTCGTCCAGCATTTTGTTGGCATCATCAAATAATTTTTTGGCTTCAACACCCACAATTTTATCATCAAAAATGCGCGGGTATTTGCCAACCAATTCCCATGTTAAAAAGAATGGAGTCCAGTCGATACGTTCACGCAATTCATCCAATGGAAAATCGTCAAATACTTTTGTGCCCAAAAAGCTTGGTTCCACAATACTGTCGAATTCAACCTTAAATTTATGTTCACGTGCTTTGGCCAATGAAACAAAGTTTTTATCCTTTTTACGGTTTTTATAATCAATGCGAAACTGTTCGTAATCGGCTTTAATTTTGGCTTGCGTGCCAGCGCGTTGATCGGGGCTGATTAAACTTTGTGCCACCGGAACACTTTTGCTCGCATCCAATACATGCACCACGGGCCCTGAATAAACAGGATCTATTTTAACTGCAGTGTGCGCACGCGAAGTTGTGGCACCGCCAATCAACAAGGGTATGTTGAGGCCCAGGCGTTCCATTTCTTTGGCCACATGCACCATTTCATCCAAGCTGGGTGTAATTAACCCGCTCAGGCCAATTACATCTACTTTTTCCCTGAGGGCCACCTCCAGGATTTTTTCGGCAGGCACCATTACGCCAATATCAATAATCTCAAAATTGTTACAGGCCAATACCACACCCACAATATTTTTTCCAATATCGTGTACATCCCCTTTTACGGTGGCCATTAAAATTTTGCCCTGGTTGGTACTCATATCGCCCGTTCTGCGCTTTTCCTCTTCCATATAGGGCATGAGGTAAGCAACGGCTTTTTTCATCACACGAGCACTTTTTACCACCTGTGGCAAAAACATTTTTCCTTGTCCGAATAAATCCCCAACCACACTCATACCGGCCATTAACGGGCCTTCAATCACTTCGAGTGGCCGTGCAAATTGTTGCCTTGCCTCTTCGGTATCCACATCAATGAATTCTACAATTCCTTTAACAAGGGCATGGCTAAGTCTCTCTTCCACGCTTCCTTTGCGCCATTCTTCATCAATTACAGTAACCTTACCTTTTCCCTTAACGGTTTCGGCAAGTTCCAGTAAACGTTCTGTTGCATCATCCCTTCTATCCAGCAACACATCCTCCACCCGTTCTAATAATTCCTTATCTATTTGGTCGTAAACCTCCAATTGGCTTGGGTTTACAATGCCCATATCCATCCCGTTCTGAATGGCGTGGTATAAAAATGCCGAGTGCATGGCTTCGCGCACTTTATCATTTCCCCTGAAAGAAAATGAAACATTGGAAACCCCACCACTGATTTTGGCACCCGGTAAATTTTCTTTAATCCATTTTGTACCCTTGAAAAAGTCGAGCGCATTTTTGCGGTGCTCTTCCATACCGGTTGCCACCGGAAAA
>CALRRW020000333.1:0-3032 GCA_943370695.1 Comamonas sp. lk
GTGGTTTCGAAAAATGTTGTGTGCTGTATCCGAGCAACGAATGGGAAACCATCGCAACCGAAATCAATAAACTAAGTGATTACATCAAAAAAGAGCGGGAGTTTAAACGCTACTTTTTGCGCGGGGCAAGCCAGTTGGAAATGGATGCCAGTTCACGAGTAAACTTACCCAAATCACTATTGGAATATGCCGGCATTGCTGCAGAGGTTATGCTACTGGCCTATGGCAACAAAATAGAGATATGGGGTAAAGCAGCCTACGAAAAAATGCTGAGTGAAGAACCGGCCGATTTTAGTGCATTGGCGGAAGAGGTTATGACCAAAAGAAGCAGCGATTAGTTTTTAGCCCTTTGGCTATTAGCTAAATCCGAATAGTTATCGGACAAAAATAAATGAAAAAAAATTCAGCTAAAGGCCATCCCGAAGCTTCGGGAGCCAATAGCTAACAGCTATAAAAAATGAGTAAATACCACATTCCAGTTATGTTACACGAATGCCTGGAAGGCTTAGCCATTAAGCCTGAAGGTAAATATGTAGATGTAACCTTTGGAGGTGGCGGACACTCGGGCGAGATTTTAAAACAACTTTCTACTAAGGGAAGACTGATTGCCTTTGACCAGGATAGTGATGCAAAACAAAACCTACCGGATGCCGATGAACGGTTTGTGTTTATTGACCAGAATTTTGAGTTCATCAAAAATCATTTACAATACCAGGAGCTACTACCTGTAAACGGATTGCTGGCCGATCTGGGTGTATCGTCATACCAGTTTGATACCGATGAGCGTGGTTTTTCGTACCGGTTTGATGAAGCTGTGCTGGATATGCGCATGGATAAAACCCATTCAAATGATGCAGCATCAATTATAGCAAACTACACCGAACAGCAACTTGCCGATATTTTTTACCAGTACGGAGAGCTCACTAACTCGCGCAAGCTTGCAAAAGTATTGGTTGAAAAAAGAAACCAACAAACCATCACAACCGTTGGCGATTTAAAAAAGGCTTTAGGCTCGTTCGCTCCCAAATTTAAAGATTATAAATTTTGGTCTCAGGTATTCCAGGCGTTGCGCATTGAAGTAAACCGTGAGCTGGAAGTACTAAAAAATATGCTCTTAAGTACCAAAGACATTATGGCTCCCAATGGCCGTCTTGTAGTGATGAGCTACCATTCTTTAGAAGACAGATTGGTTAAAAACTTTATCAATACAGGAAATTTTAATGGTGATGTGGAAAAGGATTTCTATGGAAACATCAAACGGCCGTTTAACCCCATTAGTAAAAAAGCAATTACTGCAAATGAGGACGAACTGGAAAAAAATCCACGATCGAGAAGTGCAAAATTGAGAATAGCCGAAAGGATAATAAGCAAAGAAGAAAGTAAGCAGCAAGCAAAATAGAAAAGTGGCAAACAAAATAATAACAGAACAAGAAGCCGAGCCAATTGAGGAAAAGCCGAAGGAAACTTCGAGTCTTACCAAAACCATGCGCAAGGCTGCCGATTTTGATTTTAACATTTCACGGGAAGGAATGTTGAAACAAGTTCCGTTCGGATTATTTATTGTGTTGTTGTTGCTAATCCATATCTGGAATGCACATAATGTAGAAAAAACGATTCGCAAAACAGATACGCTCAACCGTGAGATCAAAGAACTTCGCTCAGAGTATATCAGCATCCTGAGCCAACTGATGAGTGAAAGCAAACAATCAACCATCGCGGCAAAACTCGATACCCTTGGCATCAAAGAATTAACAACACCTCCTTTTAAAATTACACAAACCAGTGGCAACTAATATCCGAAAAGTCATCATGATCAGAACTTACATCGCATACGGAGGTATGTGTTTGTTTGCGCTTGGCATTGTGGCCTATTTGGTAAAAATACAGGTTGTAGAAAAAAAACACTGGCTGGATATGGCCGAAAGTATTGGTACTGCAATCCAAACAGTTGAACCTTCGCGCGGAAATATTTTTGCCAGCGATTACAGTTTACTGGCAACATCCCTTCCTATTTATGATTTACGCATTGATGGTAAAGCTCCAGGATTTAAAAGTGATGAATCGTTTGATAACAATATTGATTCGCTGGCCTATTGCTTATCCAATTTATTTGAAGACAGAAGTAAAGCTGAATACAAGCGCATTTTGACAGGTGTACGCAAACGTAAGGACCGTTATTATTTACTGAAACGCAAAATAAGTTACCTGGAAATGCGCCAGGTAATCACCTTCCCCATTTTTAGGTTGGGAAAATACAAAGGCGGATTAAACATTGAAGAAAGAAACAGAAGGGAAAAACCTTTTGAGCTTTTAGCGGAAAGAACAATTGGGTATAGCGTTCCAGGCATTGCTCCGGTTGGTATTGAAGGTGCCTTCGATAAAGAACTTTCGGGCAAACCGGGTAAGCGGGTGATGCAGCGTATTGCAGGCGGCACCTGGATTCCGATTAATGATGAAGAGCAGATTGAGGCCCAAAACGGAAAAGATATTGTAACCACCATTGATGTAAATATTCAGGATGTAGCAGAGCATGCTCTGTTGAGAACATTGGTATTAAATGATGCCCAATGGGGTACAGCCATTTTAATGGAAGTAAAAACAGGGGAGATCAAAGCAATTGCCAATCTTACCCGCATAAGCGAAGGTGTTTATGAAGAACAATACAATTATGCCGTAGGCGAAAGTTTGGAACCCGGTTCAACTTTTAAACTAGCTTCGATGCTTGCATTGCTGGAAGATGGCAAAGCTAAAATGACGGATACATACGATACGGAAGGTGGACAAAAAAGATTCACTTCTACCGCTGTGATGTATGATTCAGAGCATGGCGGACACGGAATTGTTAATCTGCAACAAGCTTTCGAAGTATCCTCAAATGTGGCCATTTCAAAAGCAGTAAACGAAGCTTACAAAAATAATCCCACTCAATTTTACAATCATTTAGTTGCGTTAAAACTAAACAAACCAATGGGCCTGCAAATTACAGGTGAAGGTAAACCGATGATTAAAAGTCCGGATGACAAAGGGTGGTC
>CALRRW020000334.1:0-3028 GCA_943370695.1 Comamonas sp. lk
GACCAAACCGAAGCGGAAGTTTCCATCATTAAATACCGCAAGGTAAAAGCCAAAGGAAAAGAAAGTTACCAATTGGTGTTTAACCAAACTCCTTTTTATCCGGAGGGTGGCGGGCAAATTGGTGATACAGGTGAAATTCGAAATTCAAATTCCGAAATTCGAATTATCGATACGAAAAAGGAGAATAACTTAATTATTCACTTTGCCGAACAGTTGCCCGAAAATGTAGAAGGGAACTTTAAGGCTAAGGTAGATGCGGATAAACGCAAGCTAACCGAAAGCAATCACTCCGCTACACATTTATTGCACACAGCATTGCGCTCGGTATTGGGTACACATGTGCAACAAAAAGGAAGTTTGGTAAATAATGATTATTTGCGTTTCGACTTTTCACATTTTGCAGCCATGACAACCGAAGAAATGGCCAAAGTGGAACATATTGTAAACCAAAAAGTACGCGAAAACATAACATTGGATGAGCGCAGGAATGTGCCGATTGACGAAGCCAAAACATTGGGGGCAATGATGCTGTTTGGCGAAAAATATGGTGACAGTGTGCGTGTGATTACGTTTGATGATCAATATAGCCGTGAGCTTTGTGGTGGAACCCACGTTAAAGCTACCGGGCAAATCGGTTATTTTAAAATAACAAGTGAAAGTGCCGTAGCTGCCGGAGTGCGCAGGATTGAAGCCATTACCGCTGATGCTGCCGAAACATTTGTAAACGATTTGCAAGCCACTGTGCAAGGCATTAAACAAATTCTTGCCGGTAAGGACTTGGTGAAATCAGTTGAGCAATTGATGGACGAAAAAAATGAATTGCTTAAGAAGCTGGAAGTGTTCGAAAACGAAAAAACACTCCTTGTAAAGGAAAAGTTGAAATCCGAAATTCGAAATTCGAATGGCGTAAATAGTTTAATTGCAAATGTAGCAATATCAAATGCGGAGCAGTTAAAGAATTTATCTTTCCAGTTAAAATCGGAAGTAGAAAATCTCTTCTGTGTATTGGGCTGCGAGTTGAATGGAAAGCCTATGTTGAGTGTGATTATTGCAGATAATTTGGTGGCCGATAAAAAACTACATGCAGGCAATATTGTAAAAGACTTGGCTAAAGAAATTCAGGGTGGAGGTGGAGGACAACCGTTTTACGCAACTGCAGGAGGAAACAACCTAGGCGGTTTACAAGCTGCGTTAGCAAAAGCACAAACCATAGTTTCATAGTCGACCAAATATTCTTTCCCGCAGATTTCGCAAATCTTTTCTCCGCGTTATTAGCGAAATTTGCGGGAAACCTTTAACGATAGACATTGATTATTCCTTAATTTTTACCGTTCCGTTTTGATACAATTCAATGGCTTGATTTACCAGACTTGTAATTGTATCAATAGGTAAATCAGCATTCGGGTCGAATAAGATTGTTTTCATGCGCGAACGTTTTTCCATCAGCAAATCGGGATGGTTGAGGTGTTTGCCTTCCACAAAACCAATATAAGGCTGGCCGTTTTTTTTGTGAACCCACAGGTAACAAAACATTTTTCCTTTATAGCAAAAAAAGGGCATACCATATTTCCATGCCGGAGTAATAAGGGCATCTTGCGACAAGATGATTTCACGCAAAGCCAGCAAACAACTTTTGATGGGTTCGTCTTTTTGCAAGTAGAAGTTGGTGAGGGCCTCCTGCATATTAGGGTTTAAATAATGTTTGCGCACGGGCAATATCCACAGATTGTCCATCCTTTAGTTCCAGGAAAAATTCCAATTGCCATTGTTGTGTTTGCCGGGCTTGTTTGCTGTTGGCGCTGCTCCAAGGCGGATACACCCGCATGGCTCGTTTGCCTTCTTTGGTTGTACCCGAGAAGATTGCCTTGTGAATCAAAACACTTTTAGGGAAAATGAATTGGCCAAACCGGTTACCTTCTTTGGAAGTGATAATCACAATATCAATTCCATCCGAAACAGCATAAGGTTCAATGGGTCCGTTAAGCTGTCTTTTCCAAAGGGTCACAAATTGTCCCGTTTTAGTAGGTGTGGTTTTGGCAACCCTGAATACAACCGATTGTCCGTTTAGGTGAAACCCGTGCGCAGCATATGCTTCACTTTCTGCTTCGGCAACGGGAGTTGTATACTCAAATCCGCAGGGATCATATATCCGTTCGATAGCAGTTTGGATATCGGGGTGAATAGCAGGTTGAATACTCATAGAAACGCTTTTGAAACTAATTTTTTATGGTTGGAAATATACTCGAAATAAAATGGTAAACTTGTGTACTGCCTATTCCTGATGCGTTTGTTCAAAATTAATATCAGTATTTTTTTGTGTTGCATTTGTTTCGGTGCCTGGTCGCAGAAACCAAAAGTGGCGTTTGTATTAAGCGGAGGAGGAGCTAAGGGCTTTGCACATGTGGGTGTGCTTAAAGTATTGGAGGAAGTGGGTTTTAAACCCGATATCATCACAGGAACCAGTATGGGAAGTGTGGTGGGTGGTTTGTACGCCATCGGTTACCGCAGCGATACACTCGAAAAAATCGTTAAACAGACAGATTGGAACAGCATTGTTTACGACAGGGAATCACGCAATCATTTAAATGCAATTGAGCGCGAACGATTCGATCGGTTTTTTATCAAGTTTAATTTCGAAGGCACCAAGTTTATTTCATACAGTGGTTTTGTAAAAGGCACCAAGGTGCAAAACATGCTCACGCGGTTGTGTTTGCCGGCCTCGGGTATTACTGATTTTAAAGAACTCCCCATTCCATTTGCATGTGTGGCCACCAATATCCAAACAGGTGAAAAAGTAGTGCTTAACAAAGGTTCACTGCCCGAAGCCATCAGGGCCAGTATGGCCATTCCCTCTTTGTTTACCAGCATGGAAATAGATGATGTAATACTGGTGGATGGGGGATTGACTCAGAACTATCCCATCATTGAAGCCAAGGATTTGGGTGCCGATTATATTATCGGAATTGATGTAGGAACAAAATCATCTAAGGAAGAATTAAACTCTTTTGTGAATGTAATGATGGAGTCG
>CALRRW020000335.1:0-3028 GCA_943370695.1 Comamonas sp. lk
GAAATATGGCATGCAGGCGATTGGGGGGATATTGAAACGTTTCATAAACTCAAAGCATTTAAACCGCTGCAAACCGTATGGGGCAATATTGATGGGAGGGAGTTGCGCATGGAAATGCCCGAAATCAACAATTTTACCATTGAAAACCTGAACGTGTGCATGTTGCATATTGGCGGATATCCCGATAAATACAGTCCGCAGTTCAAAAAGGAAATAGGCAAAACCAAGCCGGATATCATGGTGTGTGGGCATTCCCATATTCTCAAAGTGATGAAAGACAAAAAGTTAGATATAATGCACTTTAATCCCGGTGCCGCAGGTATCAAAGGGTTTCACCACATGTGCACAGCTTTAAGGCTTAAAATAGACGGAAAACGAATGTACGACTTAGAGGTGTGGGAAGTTCCAAGAAATCAGCTACTGGTGCAACCAATTGAATAAAGGGGTTGTCTTACATAAAAAAAGTATTATTTTTCCCACCTGAAAATATTGAACGATATGAGAAAAACAGTTTTTACTTTAATGACACTTCTATTTGCAGGAGGTATTGTAAATGCTCAAGGTATTAGTAATTGCGGTACAGATATAGAGACACAATTACAGCGCGATGCCAATCCGCTTGCATTTGAAGCTGCCCAAAGAGCTTTTGAAGCGAATTGGCAGGAATATATTAAAGCCAACCCACCTTCAAAGTCAAAAAATAAGGCTGAAGTTACCTATATTATCCCGGTAGTGGTTCATGTGTTTCACAATAATGGAACTGAGAACCTGTCAAATGCTCAGGTTAATTCAATTATCACAAAATTAAACCAATATTATAATGCTGATCCAACATTGGTAAGCGGAGTGAGATCCGTATTCAAAGATATTATTGCAGATGTTAATTTTGAATTCAGATTGGCTAAAAGAGATCCTCAGGGAAATTGCACTAGTGGAATCGTGAGAATTCAAACCATGGAAACCTATAAAGCTACGCAAAATATTAAGGCACTTAGTACTTGGGATACAAAAAAATACCTGAATATTTGGACAGCAGCTACCGTTTACTCAAACGGCAGGTTAGTGGGCGGTTTTGCCCAGTTGCCTTATGGTTTTTCAAGTTCCATTACCGATGGTTTATTAATTGATGCGGTGCAATCAACAAGTGGGAATACCGTACCGCACGAAATTGGCCATTCAATGGGGTTAATTCACCCGTTTGAAGGAAGCGATGCAGATAGCTGTGGTGATGGCGATGGTGTATTTGATACCCCTCCTACATACTTCTTGTACTCTGAGGGGAATTCTAACACAGGCAGAGGTGTTCATTGTAATGATACAAACTATAACACTTGTGGTACTGATAATCCGGATTTACCGGATATGCAAGAAAATATCATGGACTATTTTGATGGTGGTAGCTGCAATTGGGTAGGAGTTATGTTTACCTTAGGCCAAGCCGCACGTATGAAGTTCTGTTTGGAAAACTACAGAAACCAGCTTTGGCAGGAATCTAACTTAATTGCTACGGGTGTGAATGATGGTTATACCTGCACACCTGCTCCTATTGCAAATTTTTACATGACTACCCCTGGTACCAAAGTGTGTATTGGCAGTAATATAAGTTTCAGAGACGATAGTTACAATGCTACCGTTACTCAATGGGCATGGAATTTTGGAGACGGGGCAAGCCCGGCTACTGGTACAACCAATACGGTTAATGTTACCTATAGTACTCCAGGTTGGAAAACTGTTACCCTTACGAGTACAGGCGCTAACGGAAGCTCAACAGTTACCAAACAAAATGTTATTTACGTGGAATCACCGGCCGAGAAGGTTACCTTAAATTCAGGTTTGTATTATGCCGATTGGGATTATATTAACGATTACCTGGCAAAAGGCTGGTATTTTGAAAACGAACAACCTGCCACATGGCATCGCACCGATGCTGCGAGCAAAGATGGAAACCACAGTTTGATGTTGCAAACAAACACATTGGATAGGGTTTTTACCTATTCAATCGTTTCTCCTACTTTTGATTTATCAGGAGCGAGCAATCCTTTTATCAACTATAATTACTCTTTTGCAGCCAATTTTGTTAGCACATCCAATCAAAATGATTCACGTGATGGGTTACAATTATCGGTTTCTTACGATTGTGGTAAAAACTGGGTTCAGAAAAAACAAACAGCCGGAAATGAGAATGTTCCGACAACAGCAAATCCTTTAACAACCGCAACCACGCCACCTGTGGGTATTCAACCCAGTGTATTTTATGTCCCTGTAAATGCCTCGCAGTGGAAAAATGATGGTATCTCAGGAGGTACTGTGGGTTCAGGCTCACAATTGGCAAATGTTAAGTTTAAATTATCCTTTACATATAAAGGCGGAAATAATTTTTACCTTGATGGTTTAGTTGTTGGTGCAAGTGGAAGCACCGGAGTTGGTGAATTAACAGCTAAAGATATTCAACTTGCTGTGGTTCCAAATCCATTCAGTGAAACAGCTACGTTGAAATACACACTGGCAAATACCGAAACAGTAAGCATTAAATTGTTTGATTTGGTAGGAAAAGAAATTGCCGTGTTGCAAAATGGAAGCCAATCTGCCGGAATGCAGGCTGTGCAAATTGATAAAGCAGCTTTAGGCTTACAATCGGGAATGTATTTTGTGAAAACAAGTGTTGGACAAAACACATTCAGCACAAAAGTATTGATAGACTAGGTCATCTTAATGTTCTTATACGAAAAGGGTGCTGAAGTTTTCTTCAGCACCCTTTTTTTGTATGAATACATCTGACATGATGCTTGCAAAATAGATATGGCAGTTATCCTTTGGGTTAATCACAACATGATGTAGTAGCAGCGGAAATAGGATTGAGCCAATAACCGGATTAGATGAAATGGGAGATAACAGAAGTTATGATGCCGGCAAAATAGTTATACCAGTTTATTCTTTGGATTTAATCACAACAAGAGGTTTGAGCTTTGATAGCAGCAGCGAACTAGGATTGAGCGTAGAACCGGAATTAAATGAGATTGGAGAGAGC
>CALRRW020000336.1:0-3024 GCA_943370695.1 Comamonas sp. lk
GATTAAAATATACAAATCCAGCTATTCCCTAGAAAAAAGCGACCTAGAGGCGGGTAAGGTGCTTTCCGACAATAAGACTTTTATCAAATTTAGGACAAAAGATGGATTTGTGAATATCTTGGAAGTCCAACTTGAGGGTAAAAAACGTATGTTTGTTGATGAGTTATTGAGGGGACACAAGATTTCGTTTTAATATTCATTAACTCAAGACTCAAAAACCCCTTCTACCATAAGAATTGGTTTTTATTGCATTAAAGCCTATTTTTGAACTAAATACAAGAAAATGAAACGCCAACAAATATTAGATATTAGCATGAGATTTTGTGCAGTTGTGGCATTGGTTACTTTATCAAGTGTTACCCTCTATGCGCAGCCAGATTCAGCAGGACTTTTTGAGCCTGTTACAGATACCCCTATTAATACAGGAATTGCATTATTAGCAGCAGCGGGTATCGGGTACGGACTTAAAAAAATTAATAAGCTTAAAAAATAACTAAAAATATTAGCTTAATATTGAAAGGAAGTAATGAGAATTACTTCCTTTTTTATTTTAAAATAATGAGCAAGGCACTCTTAAAATTTATCATCAGCACCGTAGGGCTTTACCTTATCTGGTTTGGGTTGTATGAACTTTGGATTAAACCCAATGGCCGCCTGGATCATTTAATTACCGAGAACATTTCGATTGTAAATTGTTATTTGCTTAATTTATCCGACTACCATGCCTATTATACTATAGGAAAAAAACTTGGCGAAACATATGTTTTTATTGGAGAAGAAGTACTGCCGGTAGTGCGCATAGGGGCGTCCTGCAATGGGCTCGAAATGCTGATGATTTTCAGTATATTTATCCTGTGCTACCCTGGAAATTTTTTCCTTAAGCTCCTATATATGGGAGGGGGCATTTTGCTCATCCATGCCATCAATATTTTCAGAAACTACTGCCTTACCATCATGGCAATCAATCGTTCATCCTATTTCGAACTTTTTCACCGGTATGTTTTTATCTTTTTAATTTACGGGATTATTTTTTTATTGTGGATGTGGTGGACAAATAAGCTAAGCTCATTATATTTACAACGTGAAGCATGAACATCAACATATCAATGCAATAGGTCTAATTGCGCTATTGTTTGCGATTAGTTTTTTTAAAGATGATGCCACGCCCGATTATTTAAATACTTCGAACGCTTATTTTTTGTTAAATGCAGAAAGTCGCCTTTCGCTTATCACGCAATTTCCGGCATTTTGGATCAGCGCTCTGCTCTATAGCTTAACCTTTGCCTTACTCCCCTATTATATTGTAAAAATTGTTTGTTCGGATGAATACGCGCTGTATTTACTGTATATTCTTTTAGCTGTAGCTGCTGCCGAATATGCACTGGTATTTATCAATCATCCCCAAATTGACCATGCTATTATCCCCAAAATAAACAGGCTTTACCACTCTCCTATTTTCACGCTCTTTTTTCTGGCTGCCTACCGCATCAATAACAGGATGAAAAATGCCCGATAAACTACTACAGTATTTTAAGCGATTTGATTACCCGGTGCCTGCTTATACCCTTGCACTTTTTCGCATGTTGTATGCCGTTTATATTATTGGAATTATCATCCAACTACACGCCAACTGGCATTTGTTTTTTGACAATATTCCTCCGTTCAGCCAAAGTTTATTTCCGGTAAAACTCATCCTGTTTTTATGGCTCATCGCAAATGTTTTTTTGCTTGCAGGCTTCAAAACAAGGTATGCTGCTACTGCAAGTTATGTGATAACAGTAGTGATGGCCGCTTTTTTTAACAATACCAATGTGAGTTCGTTTAATGACGATTTGTTGCGCATCGGAGGCTTCCTGTTAATTGTATTACCGAGTTCGAAGGTATATGCTGTTGACGCTTTTGTTAACCGGCTGTCATACAAAGAGCCAATCCGAACCACAAGTTATTTATATTACCTTTTAACAATCGTTGTTTCCCTGGGCCTACTTTATTTTGCCTCGGCTGTAAGCAAACTTTTATCGCCCATGTGGCAAAAGGGACTGGGATTGTGGATACCTGCAGTGATTCCGAGTTACAAATGGACAACCTTTGACTTTGGGGTAGAACATCAATGGCTGATGTATGGGCTCAATTATTTTGTTATCCTGTTTGAACTGCTGTTTGTTTTTTTGCTGTTTAACAAACGTACTCATGTATACCTGGCTATTATTGGAATTGGGTTTCACCTTGGCATCGCATTCTTGTTTCCATTCACCTATATTAGTTTCGGTCCTATTTTTTATTACTGCCTGTTTATTCCAAACAGTTTTTGGCTCAACCTGAAACAAAAAATACGGTCGAAAAAAACGCTCCTTGTTGAGTATAATCCTGAGCAGGCATACGGACACTTTGCGGTGCAATTTTTAAGCCTGTTTAACCTCCGAACAGTGTTCACTTTTGTGTCAAATTCGGGTATAAGCCATATCAAAATAAATGAACAGGAAGGCTGGAATGCTTTTATAATGGCGAGCGGGCATACCTTAATGGGAAAACCGCTTTCCTATTTGTTAAAATCCTTTACGGTACAAAATTTATTTACTTTTATAGCTGATAACTGGTTACCTCAAAAACCGGCCATCGCCAATGAGAGAAGGAGTGCTTACAGCTTCAGGCGTTTTTGCTTCTTTGTTACCATTGGGGTTATCTGTTTACTACAACTCCTCACATTGACCTACCACAGTTATACGGTTTTTAAGGCCGACAAAAACAAACAGGCGATATACCTTAAACAACGGATAGCTACGCAAGATTTTAGCACCAAACCCTCCAACCTGGCCCGCACCTTTTTTGGGATTAATAGCCGCGGGGTGTTTTTGGACCATGCTTTTACGGGCAGTAAAACAGTTTTTGCGCTGGTACACCAGCAACAGGACGGAACCTCCGAGTGGTTACCGGTATTTACCAAAGAGGGATATGCTACAGGGGATAATAAAAATTTCGGGTGGCACAAACTATCATTCAAGTATTTTGGATTAATCCAATACG
>CALRRW020000337.1:0-3013 GCA_943370695.1 Comamonas sp. lk
TAAGTACCGGGCAAATCAATAAGCTTGGCTGAAACATCATTGTTAAGTTTACAATGTCCTGTTTTCTTCTCTACCGTGGTGCCGGGGAAATTGCTCACCTTATAATTTAAACCGGTTAAGGCATTAAACAATGATGTTTTCCCGCAATTGGGATTTCCTACTAATGCTACGGTGAGTTCTTGTTTCACTTTTTATGTTTATCTGCCAAAGCCGGCACTCAATAATTATTTTACATTCACTTCAACACATGCTGCATCTGCTAACCGCAAACACATTTTGTATTCGCCAACCCTGATGGCAATCGGATCACCAAAAGGGGCAATGTTTTCGAGCAAAACTGTTTCACCAGGTAACAATCCCATTTCAAGTAATTTTAACGAAAGCTCGTTATCATTAATTTTTTGCACAAGGGCTTCCTGGCCAAATTTTAGTTCTGAGAGTTTCATTTTTAAGACTGCGAAAATAGGCTATTTTTGGAATCAATCTTAATACCGGATTAAGTCATGAAAATTGTTGGTTTCACTATTGTTCGCAACGCATTAAAATACGACTACCCTATTGTGGAATCCATCAACAGTATTTTACCCATAGTAGATGAATATGTTATTGCCGTGGGGAGTTCCGAAGATGAAACCCGGCAACTCATTGAATCCATTAACTCTACCAAAATCAGGATTATTGATACTGTTTGGGATGATAGGTTGCGTGAAGGCGGACGTGTATTGGCCGAAGAAACGAATAAAGCTTTTGATGCGATTACTGCTGCCGACTGGTGTTTTTACTTGCAGGGAGATGAGGTGATTCACGAAAAATACCATGCAACAATTGTGAACAGTTGCCAAAAATACCTGGCTCAACTGGAAGTGGAGGGCCTTCTATTTAACTACGAGCATTTTTATGGCAGCTATGATTATGTGGGCGATTCGCGAACATGGTACCGCAATGAAATTCGCATTGTCCGCAATGATAAAAGTATTCGTTCCTACCGCGATGCACAGGGTTTCCGTAAAAACGGTAATAAGCTTACCGTGAAAAAAATTGATGCCAGTGTTTACCACTATGGCTGGGTAAAGGACCCGCGTTTTCAGCAGGCCAAGCAGGAAAATTTCCATAAAATGTGGCATAACGATGATTGGGTAAAGGAACATGTTGCCGAAGCAAATGCTTATGATTATTCAATGATTGATTCCCTGAAAAAGTTTGAAGGAACACATCCGGCAGTGATGGCTGAACGACTCAAGCGCATGAACTGGAACTTTACCTGGGATGTTTCGCAAAAGAAATTTAAGCTAAAAGAATGGTTGCTGTATACGATTGAACGCACAACCGGAGTTAGACTGTTTGAGTATAAAAACTATACGGTAATTTAAAGCGCACCCAACTTTTGCATATCGTGCAGCTCTTTGTACAAGCCCTGTTGTTGCAACAGTTCCTGATGGGTCCCTTGTTGAACAATTTGTCCTTTATCCAATACCACAATCATATCGGCCGAAATAATGGTGCTTAAACGGTGAGCAATGACAACCGTGGTGCGGCCTTTCATCACATTCGACAATGCATCCTGAACAAGTCTTTCTGATGTTGTATCAAGAGCAGATGTTGCTTCATCCAAAATCAGAATTTCAGGATTTTTATTCACGGCACGTGCAATGCTGATACGTTGTTTTTGTCCGCCACTGAGTTTATTTCCCCTGTCGCCAATATTGGTTTGGAAGCCATTGTCGCTTTCTTTCACAAAATCGTATGCATTGGCTACCCTTGCCGATTCTTCTACTCCTTCGGTAGATGCATTTACCTGACCAAAAGCAATATTGTTAAAAATAGAATCATTGAACAAAATCGATTCCTGCGAAACCATTCCCATTTGCTGGCGAAGATCCAATATTTTATACTCCCTAATATCGATTCCATCAATTAATAATTGCCCTTCGGTAGGGTCGTAAAAACGTGGAATCAAGTCGGTAAGGGTTGATTTACCGGCTCCTGACGGACCAACCAATGCAACAGTTTTGCCTTTGGGAATAATTAAGTTTATGTTTTTAAGGACCAGCTCATCGCGGTATTTAAAACTCACGTTTTTAAACTCGATGGTGTTTGTAAATGATGTAAGGGGTATTGGATGTGCTGACTCTACAATTTTTTCTTCGCTGTTTAATACTTCTTCAATCCTGCTCAACGAGATTAAGCCTTTTTGCATGCGGCTATAGGCTGTTGAAAAAGCTTTTGTAGGGGGTATGAGTTGTGTGAAAATAGCAACGAAACCAATAAACACATCGGCAGTTAAGCCTCCGTCATTGTTCAACACCATGCGCCCGCCAAACCAAAGTACAAATGCCAAAATAGCTACTGTTAGTGTTTCGGAAATGGGTGAAGCGGCATCCAATAAACGATTTCCCTGAATGTATACGTTGGTGTACTGGTTGTTTTGCTGCCTGAATCGCCTGTTTAAAAACTGTTGTGCGTTAAAGGCTTTGATAATACGAACGCCCATGAGTGTTTCTTCAAACATGGAAACAAGCGAGTCCAGTTTATCTTGCCCTCGTCTGGCCTGTTTCTTGAGTTTGCGTGTTACCCTTCCCAAAAACAATACAATAATGGGTAAACATAGAAACACAATAAGGGTTAGAACAGGGCTCATCCATATTAAAACTGTTAGTGAAATAATAACAGTTAACGGCTCCTTAAACATTGCCTCCAATGAGCTCATGATGGAATATTCCAGCTCCTGAGCATCGCTGCTCATGCGGGTAATCAAATCGCCTTTGCGCTCTGAAGAAAAATAAGAAAGGGGTAAAATAAGCACGCGGTTATATAGTGCATTGCGCAAATCGCGTACAATCCAATTGCGCAGCGGAACCATAAAAAACAAGGCCATGTAACGGCAAACGTTTTTCAGAAAAATAACAATGACTACCATTACACTCACTAAAATCAAACCTGATTCTGCGCCATTAGTCACAATTACCTGGGAGATATAATAATTTAACGTTCCGTATAGTGAATTAAAATTAAG
>CALRRW020000338.1:0-3012 GCA_943370695.1 Comamonas sp. lk
GTATTTCGCATTGGCAGGGGAAAAACCAACTCCATCGTCACTGTAATTTAGGTAAAAACGTTTTTCATGTTCCTTCATTTCAATAAAAATATTCTTTGCACCAGCATGTTTCAGCGTATTACCTATAAGTTCCTGAATCATTCGATATAACCCAAGTTCCGCTTTTGATGTAATCGTAAAAGGAATGTGATGTGTAAAATAAAATCCCACACCGGATTCAACTAACTTTTCTCCCAAACTATCCACTGCCTGAACTAAACCCAAATTTTCCAACACAACAGGTCTTAAGTCGTGCGAAATGCGCCTGATATTGGCCATCATTTCATCAAACAAAAAATTAATCTTACCACTCACCTGCTCCAAACGCTCTTCTGCCTGTCCTGTACTAATCTGGTTAAAGTATATTCTGGAGGTAGTGAGTAATGCTCCAATTTCATCGTGCAAATCATGAGCAATGCGTTTACGTTCTACCTCCTGTACTTCTATACTCGAACTGAGTAAATCATAGTGATACTTCTTTTCAAGCTCTTCCTTCTCCAGCATCTGCCGGTAAAGGTTTTTACGAAAATGCTGATTAAGCATCACTACCCCTATTGCAATGATAAAAACGATGGCCACCAATGGCAGCAAAGCCGTCAAAAAATTTAGTTCTGTGGCCGATTCCATAATCCTACAAAGAAACAACAATACATAATAACCGAAAAGAAAGAATGAAGCACCCAGGTATATTCAACCAAATAAGAAGGAGAAAACAATGTAATGAAATGACCATAGTGAAAGATGAGCAAACTTGATGCGTAATAAATAAACAAACCGGAGTTAATCCAGTTGACACTTTTTACCATGGTTACAAAGTTCTTCTTTACAATATCGTTCATCATAAAAATGTACGTGGATAAAGACAATACAACAATAATCATTGCTTCTGCTGTAAGTGCATTAGAATTGAATGTAGTAATCGGCTGAATAAACAAAGAGTTGATGATGGTAAACAATAGAAACGCAATCAATGTAAAAGAGATAATTTTTGCATTGATAATGTTTTTGAGCACTTGCTTGTAAAACAATGCCAAACACACAAAGCCACCTGCCACATACAGATGCAATAGGGGCATATTGTTCATTCCATAAAACCAATATATTCTGGATACTAACTCAATCAATCCCGACAAAAAAACAAATAATGAAAATGTTTTAAGTTCGGGCGGCAGCTTTCTGTACACAAATAGCGTGTAAAGAGCCATTAACAAAGTGGGCACAAAAGAAAAGGTATTAATAAATGATCCGATATGCCCCATGTGTATGTGCTATTTGTATAAAGGACTACTTGCAGAACATGAATTAGGACAAGGACCGGTAAAGTCCATTACATATTGTCCGCTTAAAGGATTAGCCGTTGCTGATCTGAGACCTGAAGTAAAAAGTCCTTCTAGAATTTTATCCTCACCAGGAATGTCTTTAGTGATATCGGCTCCATCAACAGGAGTTAACAGCAAACGAAACTTATTGTCCGAATCCACCCCAAGATACACCCTCACATGGTTATAAGCTGCCGAATCCGCGTAAGCAATTGGTAGACCCATTGCCTCCAGTAAATCAACAGCTCTGATTGTATAAGACCTGATAGGAGCCGAATCATTGAGCACTCTGACTGCAAGATCATTGTATCGTTGTGTGTAGGCTATTGCCGTATCAAGGGGCAATGCATACTCAGCAATATTTTCTTCCTGAGCTGTCAGGATTGTTTTCGTTTCTGTTTGAGTGCAAGACGCTAACGAAACCACACAAGCTAAAATGTAAATTACTTTCTTCATAAGTTTAAGTTTTTAATGATTAGAACAGCCAAGTTATTCAAGCATTTGCAATCCTCCAAATTACCTTTATGGGTTAAATGGTACAACCAATTGTTTTTCAGCAAACTGCCAGGATACTTCTAATAAAAAAAGGGTAAAAGCACTTGCAAAAACAGGTAGAAACACCTGTTTTTAAAAACATGGGTTTATACGCTTATCCCGATTGTTGATTTACCCCACCTTTGACCAAACAAAAGCTTTTGAAAAGGTGGAGCAGAACCCACGCTAAAAAACGGACCTGTCCTGTTCAGGTTAACAAAACGGGGGCGTATTTCGAAAAGCCATATGAGTAGATTTTAATGAAACCAAAAACAATGACAACAACTGATCTTTCTATCAAAAATCAGGGAACAGCTTCTGAATCTGATATCTCATCAGCAAAAGCTGCCCCATCAAGTCTTTTAGGAACTACCTGGAATTTCCAAACGACTTTTAACAATGGCAACGTAAGTTCCGGCCAGTTTATCTTCAGAAGTAATGGAGTATGTATAATCCAACAATTAAAACCCAATCCTACCTGGTGGCAAGTAAGTTGGTCCGAAAATGGAGGAAGGTTTAAAATGATTGAAAAAGGCAGTAACAATTCCTATGGAGAATATTCCGGTAGCCACTACAACGGAAAAGGTTCAGGAACTTATTTTGTATATCCTGCAGATCCTTCTCAGGATGCTGTTTTTACCATTTCAAAAGCAAGTTAACCCCCCAAATTTAAGTACCCTGTACCCTCTAAAAAAAGAACCGCCCCCATTCAAACCTTTGAGTGGGGGCGTATTTATACATCCTAATGGACAGTATCCTCACAAAAAAAACGCCACTATTTTCATAGCAGCGTTTCAAATACCATTACGGTTATTTGATGAGTTTCATTTATTTTCTTTTGATAACACGCTCTACTGCTTCCACAATATTTACGGCATCCAATCCATACTTGGTCATTAATTGATCCGGTGTTCCGCTTTCGCCAAAGCTATCATTCACGGCTACCATTTCCAATGGAGTAGGAAGTTCGCGTGCAAGTAATTGAGCAATACTGTCGCCCAATCCACCATTCATCTGATGTTCTTCGGCTGTAACCACACAACCTGTTTTGCGCACCGAATCCAAAATAGCTTTTGCATCTAAAGGTTTAATGGTGTGAATATTGATAATCTCAGCATTG
>CALRRW020000339.1:0-3004 GCA_943370695.1 Comamonas sp. lk
GTAGAAAGCTCAAAACTTACTTCTTTAATCATCTCCCCTCCGCCCTGGTAGGGTGGCATGGCTTCCAACAATGATCGCTTACCATATAAAACACCTACACCGGTGGGCCCGTATAATTTATGTGATGACAATGTTAAAAAATCGCAATCCAAGGCTTGTACATCAATGGGTAAATGAGCCCCGGCCTGTGCTCCATCCAAAAGTACTTTTGCACCAACTGCATGCGCCTTTTCAATAATTTGTTTTACCGGATTAATGGTTCCCAACGAATTGCTGGCCCACACACAGGAAACAAATTTTGTTCTGGCCGACAACAGTTTCTCATATTCATCCATCAATAATTCACCGGCATCATTGATGGGAATAACCTTTAGGATTGCTCCCTTTTCTTCGCAAATCAATTGCCATGGAACAATATTGCTATGGTGTTCCATTGCGGTGATGATTACCTCATCGCCTGCGTGCAAAAATTTACGTCCCCAGGTTTGGGCAACAAGGTTAATACTTTCCGTTACGCCTTTGGTAAAAATACATTCCTCTACTTCGGCTGCATGGATAAACTGCTGAACGGTTTTGCGGGTAGCTTCAAACATTTCGGTTGAGCGTGCAGCCAATGAGTGCGCTGCGCGGTGAATGTTTGCATTATCGGTTGTATAATACCTGTTGAGGGCATCTATAACACGTTGTGGCTTTTGGGTGGTAGCAGCATTATCAACATAAACCAAAGGTTTGCCATTTACCATTTGATGTAAAATGGGAAACTGAGTGCGTATGGTTTCTATGTTAATTGCTGTGTTTGTCATTTGTTGTTTAACAATAAAAGGCACTGCTATCTGTTCCGTTCATAGGGCCTGCTTTGCGTACTTTGCGGTTAGAGTTTCGCGTCAATTTCGTTTTCCAACAATGTAACCAGCTCGGGTATTTTTATTTTTTCGGCTATATCATCGGCAAATGCATTCAACAACATTTTGCGTGCTGCTTCTTCGGGAATACCCCTACTGCGCAAGTAAAACATTGGCTCTTCATCTAACTGACCAATCGTTGCTCCATGGGTACACTTCACATCATCGGCAAAAATTTCCAATTGAGGTTTGGTATTCACCGTGGCTTCATCACTCAACAAAATATTCTGGTTGCGCTGGTATGCGTTGGTTTTTTGAGCATCCAAATGAACCATGATTTTGCCGTTAAATACAGCAGTTGACTGGTCTTTTAAAATACCCTTGTATTTTTCATCGCTGAAACAATTTGGTTTTGCATGATCCACACGGGTGTGGTTGTCTACAAAATCTTTACCATCATTAATGTATAGGCCATACAACAAACTGTTGCCGTTTTCTCCGTTCATAAAAAAATGAAGGTTGTTGCGAACCAGCGTTCCATCAAGTGTTAGCGTTACATGGTTTACATTGGTATTGGCTTCCTGAAAAATTTGTGTGAAATTATTCTGGTAACTCTCCCCTGCTTGTTGCTGAATTTTGTAATGCTCCAAATGTGCATGCTCCGCAACATAACTTTCGGTTACCACATTGGTAAACGAAGGATTTGACCCGATTGCATAATATGCCTCTACGATTGTTGCTGATGCATTTTTTTCAATCACAATTAAATTACGTGGCTGTGCCAACACATTCATATCGGTTGCATCGGTAATATTTAGCACAATAATAGGTTGAGCAACTGTTTTACCAGGTGGTACATAAACAAACGCACCATCACTTAACAATGCCGTGTTTAATGCATTCAGCGCTTGTCCTTCTACTGCAGCATATTTAGCAAAATGCTGGTTAAAAACCTCTTTGTTGCGATGACGCTCAACAGCCAAACTTCCGATGATAACTGAATTGTCTGTTTCAATATTTTTAGATACTTCGGCAACAAATGATCCGTTTACAAAAACCAGTAAATTACCGTGTATTTGGGAAAAAACAGATTGCTCCACAAATGCTTTTACGCGCTCATTTAACTCACATGTTGCATTAAATGTTTTATCGGTAATGGTTTTGAGGTTGGTGTATTTCCACTCCTCATGTTTGGTGGTAGGAAAACCCAATTTCTCAAATTCGGCAAACGCCTGCTCACGCAAAGTAAGAAAAGAACCTTGCTCTGCCTGGGTTTTGTATTGGTTAAAATCGTTTTTTATCGTTTCTAATAACATGCTCTAAATTCTAAATTCGAATACCGAAATTCGAAATAATACCAATATTAAAAACACAAATACGCGAAATCCCTTTTCGAATTTCGGCATTCATTTTTCTAATTTTAGGCGTTAACGCCTTGCTCTACTTCTGCTTTAATCCAATCGTATCCTTTTACTTCCAACTCTTTGGCAAGGTTTGCATTGCCACTTTTTACAATGCGGCCTTTGTACAGTACGTGCACAAAATCAGGAACGATATAATCCAATAATCGCTGATAATGGGTAATCACGATAAATGAATTTTCGCCATTGCGCAATTTATTTACTCCGTTACTCACCAATCGCAATGCGTCAATATCCAATCCCGAATCGGTTTCATCCAAAATAGATAATTTAGGCTCAAGCATGGCCATCTGAAACACCTCGTTGCGTTTCTTTTCACCACCACTAAATCCTTCATTCAAACTGCGGCTGGTTAATGATTTATCCATCTCCACCAATTCCATTTTTTCACGCATCATTTTTAAAAAATCCGTAGCTTCCATCGGCTCTTGTCCGTTGTATTTACGTTTTTCGTTAACAGCCGTTTTCAAAAAATTGGTAGTACTCACACCGGGAATTTCCACCGGGTATTGAAAGGCCAAAAACACTCCTTCACGAGCCCTGTCTTCGGGAGCCATTTCCAGTAAATCTTTGCCATTAAAATGTGCCGAACCGCCTGTAACCGTATAATCGGCACGACCAGCCAACACTGAAGACAAGGTGCTTTTACCCGCTCCGTTAGGCCCCATGATGGCGTGAACTTCACCCGGTTTTACAACAAGGTTAATTCCGTTCAGAATTTTCTTTCCTTCAATCTCTGCT